>JANNRD010000206.1:0-11941 GCA_031401095.1 Acidobacteriota bacterium | reverse complement strand
TAGGAAAGGTGGAGAGGGTGCTGACAACCCCTCTTGTTCTTCTCTGTGCTTTCTCTGTGTCTCGGTGTCTCTGTGGTTCATTCCTCTGTCTTCTGCCGAAACACGACTTGGCCGATGCCTGGCAGCGCTTTGAAAGCAAGTTCCTGAATGACTGACATCCAACATATGCTGGAGCGGCAGGCGCAATGGCAGAAGAGCCGACAGGCTTTGACATGGCCGGAGAAAATCCGCATGGCCGAACGAGTTCGCGAAAGCGTCAGGCAATTGCGAGCCCAACCCAGTCCGGCCAGGCAGGGGCCGCCGGAGCGATGATCTCTTGCGTTGAAGGCGCAGGACCGCGCCATTCGTGCCGAGGAGAGTCTTCGACACTCTGTCCTGACCGGAAAGCTCCTCGACGGACGACTCACCGTGCGGCCGATCGTGGTGCTGTGGTTTGCTCCGGATGCGGAGTTCCCGAGCTAGGCTAGGGCGAAAGCTGGACCAACCAGTAGGCCACGCGCGTCCAGACACCAGTTGTACTCAGCGGCACTCGCAGAAGCTGGACCGCGAGCACGGCCGCCCCCGCGATCCAGTAAGCTTGGTGGACACGCCCTCTCGTCCTGCGATCGTGGATCATCGCAGCGACGATCAGAAGATCCACCACCAGTCCGGGCATTACTGTGACGAAGACCGGCGGTGGGCTCAGCACGCCCGTCAGCCCCACGGGACGTGGCGGTGCGAGGAACAGAACGAACAATCGCCCAATGCCTGCCTGAAGCAAAGATACAGTCGCGACGAGCATAACGCGCTTGTGGATCTCCGGCCTCTTCACATTGAGGACTGCGGTTACAAACAGCGCAGCGAAGAGTGCGACAGCCGTCACCGAGACGATCGAAAACGCCCGAGCCGCGTCACCAAACCCAGCGGCATCCAAACTCTTGATACTGCTGATCGCGGTACCCAGCCCGATAAAGAACATCCCCGTCGCCAAGGCAACACCCGCGACGCCAAGCTCCCGGTGGCGAGGCAATGCGCCAGATGCCGCGAGGGCTGTCTGTTTGAGAAAGAGCAGCACCCAGCCGTAGAAAAACAGGGCGTGGAAATGCGTGATCGGCGCAACGTCCAGCGTCCCGCGGCCCATTGGGACCCAATAGGTCGGCAAGAAGCCGATCACAGCAATGCCAACGCAGGTTGCGGCCATGTAAACGTAGAAGCGCTCGCCTCGAACTGCGACTCGCATGTGGGATTCAGACTCAGCGACGGCTACACTCATGCCACACCCTCCTGATAAATCGCGACTGCGGCTCCCGACACAACTTGGGCATATGAACATGACCGTAGTCACCACTGCAAGATCGTTCCCCTCTGTTTGCAATGTTTTCGTTCGCGAGCATGGTGCCCACCTCGCGCCGATTCGGTCTCGAGCCAGCGACACGCGATGAACTCTGAGCAGAAATTCAATGTCGTTGCCCAAGAGTTCGGATAAAACGTCCGAGTGCGCTATTCTCCGTGGAGACTTCGGATGCGCCGCAGGGCTATCATGACCAGGAGGACTGACAGTGGAAACGCAGAACTATTCCAACCACAAGAAATATGTCACGTTGTTTCATCGCGTGGTGTTTCCGATTCTAGCGCTGACATTGATTGGTGCGGGAGTGAACCTGTACCAGTCGATCGCGGATCACCAGCGGCTCTACAGCGCCTCTCTGATTCTGGTGCTGACGGTTTGCTCGATCGCAATTTTCTTCTTTGCGCGCATATTTGCGTTGAAGGCGCAGGACCGCGCTATTCGTGCAGAGGAGAATCTTCGACACTTTGTCCTGACCGGAAAGCTCCTCGATGGACGGCTCACCGCGCTTCAGATCGTGGGACTGCGGTTTGCTCCGGATGCGGAGCTCCAGGCGCTGGCCGTGCGTGCGGCAAACGAGAACCTGTCACCCGACGAAATCAAGAGATCGATCAAGGATTGGCGAGCCGACACCTATCGCGTGTGATTCTCACGGCCGACCAGTAAGGACTCGTACGGGCTCGGCGCTCTCAGGCTTCGCTTGTGACTCATGACAGCAAAACCGAATCACCGCGTAGCGTTCCCCCAGCGCCGCCAGCTCGGCTTGCCCTGACAGTTCCTGATCTGGCCGAGGCCATTGATTTTTTCACCCGACGACTCGGCTTTCACCTGGACATGACGGTCCCGGCGGATGCTCCTCAGACCGCCGTCATCTCCGGGCAGGGAGTGACCTTGCGACTCGAAACCAGCGAGAAGTCGCTAGCGTTGGCTGACTCCCAGACTGAACTACCTGCTGGCGCGCGGGGGTTCATTGTGAGCCACCTGCATGCGGAGAATGTGTGGCAAACGGGGCGCGCGGGGATGCAATACCGCGATCTGATCCCGGGCCGGATCGGGGGACGTGTTATCGCCTCGCACATTCGCATCTGCGGCGGTGGCGAGACGCCGGATTATGTGCATTACCACAAGGTGCGCTTTCAGATGATCTTCTGCAAAGCGGGCTGGGTACGCGTGGTTTACGAGGACCAGGGGCCGCCCTTCGTGCTTGAGGCCGGGGACTGTGTGCTGCAGCCGCCGGAGATTCGCCATCGTGTGCTGGAATCCTCGCCCGGCCTTGAGGTCATCGAGGTCGGTTGTCCAGCGGTGCACGAAACCTGGGCTGACCACGAGTTACAGCTTCCGACGAGCAAGGTTGCACGCGAACGGCTTTTTGGCGGCCAACGTTTTGTGCGCCATCGCGCGAGTGAAGCCAGTTGGGCGCCCTCGGGACTTGAGGGATTCGAAGCACGCGAGACGGGCATTGCAGCAGCGACGAACGGCTTAGCGGCGGCGCGCGTCCTGAGAAGCCACGCGGCACTTACCCTGCCAGCGAAGACGCACGTGGGTGAGCTGCTGTTTCTGTTCATTCTGCAGGGCAAGCTCAACATAGACAGTCGGGCGCAGGGGAGTCATCAATTGCAGGTGGGCGACAGTGTGGTCATCCCGGCGGGCGTTTATTACGCGCTGCGAGTTGGGGCTGGACTTGAGATGCTTGAAGTAAGTCTGGCCGAAGAACTGCCGGTACCGAGCTGATAGTGAGCATGCCATGCCTTCCAGCAAACCAAAGCAACGGCACCTTGCGCCCGACGGCCGCGGCTCTGCTGAAGTAGTCGCCGGGATTCTCGAAAACTATGCCCGGCGGGGCGTGTTCCGTGGCTTTAGCCCCGGGCCCATCAGCAAAGGCAAGGTGACATACAGAATAGTCTGGCACTTTGATCGCGTCTTCGAGCTTACCTTTGATATCGAGAGCAAGAAGATGCGCTTTCCATCGGTGTTGCCAAAGGTGCCAGCCGGCTCCCGGATGTACCAGGAGTTGAAGGAATTCATCAAATCTCGGCACGAGGAAGGGCTCCCCGAGCACCGGGGGATCGATCGAAGGAAAGCAGAGGTCCGGCCTCACAATACGAATGGTAACGTTTCGCTTACTTTGAGCGTCAAGAGTCATGACTACGAATATGGCACACGTAAGCTTGTCCATCTCGTGCATGAGGTCTTCATGACTTTTCTCCGTGATGGGAGCTATTACGAATATCTGGTTGATACATTCGATCTGACGCCCGAAGGGATGTGACTCACTTGACTGCAGGGTGGAATAAGGTGTTTGTCCGAACCATTGTCTTGATGACCCTGTTCCTGGTCGTCATCTCGGGCGAACGCTGGGCCTCGGCGTCCTGGCCAGTGAATAATCTGGACAGCGAGCAGGAAACAACTCGCTTGTCTGTCGAAGAAGCGAAGAAGCTTAAGAGCCCAGTACCATATTCCAAAGAATCGATCACCAGGGGCCGTGTTCTTTTCATGCGCGATTGCACAAGCTGCCATGGGACTGATGGCCAATCTCAATTGGACGTGATTGCGAATGCCACAGATCTGACAGAACCCAAGCTTTGGCGTCACGGGACTTCAGAAGGGGAGATTTTCCGCAGTATCAGGGATGGGGCAGGGGACAACATGCCAGCTTTCAAATCCCAGATTCGCAAGGAAGAGGATCTCTGGCATCTGGTCAACTTTGCCCGCAGCCTCTGGCCCGAACCAGTAAGGCCGAAGCTGCCGATCGGAGGGATTGAACGTGAGAAAGAAAGCAAGATCGAACCGCACAATCAACCCAGACGCTAATCGTCGAGAGTTCCTCGTCAAGTCGGCTGCCGGCGTTGGGGCCGCAGTTGCCACGATCGGCGTCAACAGCAATGTCCTGGCTGGATCTGCTCCTGCTATTCCATCCATTCGCATTCCAAAGGAGATCCCCGGATCTTTGAACGAAGCCCCCAAACTGGGCTCATTCGAAGGAACCGGGATGACCGGCGCTGAGGTCTTTGCCAAACTCTGCAAGGCAGAGGAGCTGGCCGCCCTCTTCTGCTGCCCGGGCAATTACACGGTCATCAACGCCATCGCCGCTGCAGGTATTCCCAGCTACGGCGGCCGAACGGAAGGAGCCATGTGCGCCGCGGCTGACGGTTTCTCTCGCGTCACCGGCGAAGCGACCGCCACCTCCGGCACTGAAGGCCCGGGTTTCACGCACATGATCATGAACATCGCTGCGGCCAACGCCGCTCGGACGCCTTTGTTGGTGCTGGCCAGCAATATGCAGATCGCAGGCGATGATCGCGAACGGTTCATCCAGACCGGCTACCAACAGCCGACTACCGAGGGTATCAAGAAGTATGGGAAACGTCTGATCGCAGCCAACCGCGTGCACGAATACGGAGCCTACGCCTTTCGGCAAATGAAGTCTGGCGTTCCGGGTCCGGTGCATCTTGATTTTCCGGCTGAGGTGGCACGAGCGCGCTTTACCGATGCTTCGAAACTCACCGATTACTACAGCAAAGATAAATATCGCTCGGAAGCACGCGCCTGCCCTTCCGGTAAAGACATGGCACAGGTGGTCGACCTGATCAGCAAATCCGAGCGTCCGATATTGGTGGCTGGGCAGGGAGTCTTTCAGCGCAAGGCCTGGGATGCCCTGACAAGGGTGGCCGAGAAGAACGACCTCGCCGTCGTCACCTCCGGGCCGACGCGAGGACATTTCCCAGATGACCATCGTCTCTCAGCCAGCCTCACGCCCGACGCGCTGATGAGCGCCGACCTGGTCATTTTCGTGGGGCAGTATTGCATGCCGAGTCCCGGTGAGTATCGGTTTAACCCCGACATCAAGTCGATTCGGATTCATCCCGTCCAGGAAGACCTGGGGAGGAACTGGCCACTCGACCTGGGCATTGTCAGCGATGAAAACATATTCCTCGAGGCGCTTGCCGAAGCCTTGCCCAAAAAGAGACGTGAGTCCTGGGTGGCAGAGCTCGCCACGGCGCGACAGAGCTTCGAGAAGCAGCTTCTCGAAGTTTATGAACTCGGTTTGAAATACAGCCGCGAAACCAATACGATTCACCCGGCCGTCATGTCGAAGGAGGTCCACGACTTTCTTTATCGAGGTGACATTGATCCGAAGCAGACCATTGTTGGCTCAGGCGGCTGGACAAGTGGGCTCTACGCCGGACGTTGGCTGCGAGCCTTCCGTCCGGGGCAGGGCGTTGTCTGCGCCTACCAGTACGGAGCGATCGGGCCGGATCTGGCGATGATGATCGGCGCTGGCGCAGCCGCGCAGCGTGGGGTCGGGCCTCAGGCTGCTTATCGGGGCGCGCCGGTTCTCTGCATTACAAGTGACGCGGGAGCGGCATACAGCCTCTTTGAACTGGATACAGCGGTCAAGTACAAGATTCCGGTAATTGCGTTGATCTACAATAACAACTCATGGGGAATGTGGCCCAACACGGCTGGATCGCCGCGCTCGATTCACATGTATCTCTTCCAGGAGAATCTGCGCTATGACAAGCTGGCTGAAGGACTAGGCGCGCGGGGTGAGTATGTCCAGACTCCGGAACAACTCCGTGAAGCTCTGAAGCGCAGTTATCAGGCAGCCGCCAAAGAGAGTCTCTCAACGCTCATCAATGTTCAGGCGCTCAAAGAATTCACCTCCGCAAAGGACTATCCGCCCGGTGTGTCGTTGAATCCTGAGCCGGGTGTGGCTGCGTTTTCGCATTGAGCGAGCACTAAGCAACACGAAGGCGCTGACCGAGTCAGCGAAGTCAGAATAACTTTGCAATACTTTCAAGACGCGCTCGCTTGGCGTCAGGCAATCGGAGGGTACGTAATCATGAAGAAACAAGAGATCACGCGAAGAAACTTTGTCGCGGGCACAACTGGAACTGTGTTGAGTGCGATGATCGTCCCCCGTCACGTGCTGGGTGGCGTCGGCTATCAGGCACCGAGCGATACCGTGAATTTCGCATTGATCGGATGCGGCGGACAAGGCAAAACGGATTCCGTCGAGTTGGTCATCAACGGACACAATCTGGTCGCGATGGCGGATGTAGATTTCGGCTATGTGGATCGTGAAGTCGCCTCCCGCACGAAAGTCCGCGAAGGGCGCGTCCCTCCGGGTATGAGCGAACAGCGACTGGCTGAAATGAAAGCCGATCAGTTGAAACAGGCGAAAGACATGACGACGTTGCAGACGGCTTACAGCAAAGCCAAGCGCTACGCGGATTTTCGCAAGCTGCTTGAAGAGCGTAAAGACATCGATGCGGTCATGGTCGCGACGCCCGATCACTTGCACGCGACGATTGCCAAAACGGCTATGGAGCTCGGCAAGCATGTCTATGTCGAGAAACCGCTGACGTGGTCAATTCACGAAGCGCGTGTCCTGCGCGAAACGGCGGCGCGCACCAAAGTCGTCACGCAAATGGGTAACATGGGGCACTCTTCCGAGGGAGCAGCGCTGATCAACGAATGGGTCCAGGCGGGTGTGCTTGGTAAAGTCACGGAAGTGCAAGTGTGGACAAATCGTCCGCTTGGTTTCTGGCCGCAAGCCGTACCGCGCCCAGCCAAAGCTGCGCCTGAAAATGCGAGCGAAGGTGGCCAGAATTTCGGCACCGACTGGAACTCGCGGCTCGTTAATAAGGCGCTCGCGAATGCGATGGATGGCAACTATCCCGTGCCACAGGGACTCGACTGGGACTTGTTCCTCGGCCCTGCGCCCGAGGTTGCGTACCATCCGATCTATCATCCCTTCAACTGGCGCGGCTGGTTGGATTGGGGCACGGGCGCAATCGGTGATATGGCAGCGCACCTCATAGACCATCCGTATTGGGCTTTGGGATTGACCTATCCAACCAGTGTCGAAGCCACTTTCACGCCGTTTGGCGTTGACATGAAGAACGTCAAAGTCAGTTATCCGATGGGATCGCACGTCGCCTACCAATTTCCAGCGCGCGGCAATCAACCACCGGTCAAATTGACGTGGATGGATGGCGGGCTCATGCCGCGACGACCTGACCTGCTGCCTGATGACATGCAGCTCGATTCCGGCGGCGGCGCAATCATCATCGGCGACAAGGGAATCCTTGTTCACGGCACTTACGGCGCGAAACCGACACTCTTTCCGCAATCGTTGCGCGAAGTGGCGGCTAAAGTACCGAAGACTTATTTCCGCGTCGCTACGGTCGGCACTGGTGATACCTCAGCCCAACACCGCATGAACTGGGTCAACGCTATCAAGGGCAAGGAAAAGGCGACGTGCCCGTTCGAGTACGCTACGCGGCTGACCGAAACGATGCTGCTCGGTGTCGTCGCGATGAAAGCCGGTCAGAGCAGAAAGATTTATTACGATGGCGAGAAAGGTCAGATCACAAATCTGCCCGCTGCCAATCAGTATCTGCAACGCGAGTATCGCAAAGGCTGGAGCCTGTAGGCGGCCTCTCACGCGGCAAGGGTTCGTACCACGCGTGGTAACGAGTGGAGCGTCGTCGCGGAGCGACGAGGTGAGCCTGGCCCGGCGTTTCAACGCCGGGAAAAGGCGATTTCACAATTGTTCGCGTCGCGTCGGCGACGCGGTGACTGGCGATTGGCGCTTGAACCCTTCTGGGTCGATCGCCGCTGACGCGGCTATGAAGGAGGGGGGGCAACCAACCCGGCGTTAAAACGCCGGGCTAGGCTCAAGATGCCGCTGCCGCGGCGGCGTCATCAACGGCGCCGGGGCGGCAGAAAACGTCCAAACTCCAGCCACCCGCGGTAGCGGGAGCATGGACTTCCGTCGCGGCAACAGGGACGACCAGCGCCACGACCTTCACCCTGAGCGCCGGAGTATTGCCTGATAGTGTCAACTTGTCTTCCGCTGGCTGTTGTCAGGCACGCCACCGCTGCGGGTCCGTGCAACTTCACGATCAGAGCAGCAGGCGCCCGTGACTGTTTCTGAAGAACTTCGGCTAGTGGTTCCCGCATCCGCCGCGGCCCGACGTAGCTGAGTGCTAGCTCGTTACCATCAGGATCCAAGCGGCGAAGAATGGGTCTTCAAAACGCGTGACCTTCTCACCTAGTTTTTCTTCGTCGCGCAGAATCTCCTTGTCTTTCAGTGCCTTAGTGGCTTGTTGCATGGTGGAGTTTGGCAGTCCAACGATGTCAAGCGAGGCTCTCGACAGCAGATTGACTCCGCTCATGCGGATGACCGCAATGAGAGCTTTCTTCTGTTGTGGGCTCAGTGGGTTCCAGAGTTGCGTATAGAAAGGGTCGTCACGCCGGAGGATCAATTCGAGAGCGGCTCTAACATCGGCCTCACTGATAGCGACTTTGCCTGTCTTGGCAAGATACTCCCAACTGGCATGCGCAAGCCGCTGCACGTTATACGGCACCTCCTCAGCCAGTGCCAGAATAGCCTCTGATGCCCGAGCCTTGACCAGGATACTTGTTTCCTTGAAGGCTGCATTGATAAAGGCCAGAAACTGCTCTCTGGGTACTGGCCCGAGGAAGATTCTTTCACCCAATCGGTAAAATGGCCGAGCAGGGCTCGTGGTCATTTCGGTCAGCATCCGTGTCTTTGACCCGGCAAAGACATAACCCAGATGCCGATGCTGTTGAACCGCTGCCCGAATTTGACCTTCCGCCGACTCACCACCGACCTCAATGATCTTCTGAAACTCGTCGAGAATCAGGCCCACCGGTTGCTTGCTCGTGGCGGCAAGCGCTTCAATTCCATTGAAGGCATCCACGATCAATGGAACATTTCCGGCTTCCGTTCCGGACCTGGCCCCAATGGTGGCACTGACCCTGCCTTCCAGGTCAAAGGTGAATTTTGGCTCCAATCGCCCAAAGATATCCCGAAGCCTTCCTCGAGTCCTGACGTTGGCTGAAGTCAGCAGCTGCGCCGCATCGGCGACTATGCGCTGAAGCATTTCTCCAAGCGAGGGCCAGGCCTCGACGTTGTAGCGCAGCACGACCATACCTTTCCGGGCTGCCTCTTCGCTTGCTGCTTTTAGAATCGAAGTCTTTCCATAGCGACGAGGGCCGATGAGGAAGAGTTTCCCGTGGTTGCGGATAGCATTGACCACTGCTTCCAGTTCATCGTCGCGGTCAACAAGCTCTCCAGCACCCAGTTCACGGGCGTACTCGAAAGGGTTTGCGTGGGTCTTCTCGCTGCTCGCCATACTGATCAAGTGATTACGTAGGAGTGCATTACATATTCTTCTGGCACGGATAATATATTACATATTTCTACGTAACGGTCAACCTCGCTGCGGGATCATCGTGGCAGCGACACGATCGCCAGCCGCGTAAGCCCATGTCCCACGCCACCCGCGCGGCTCGCAAACACAGCGCTTCGCTTAGTTGAACTCGAATCGTGCTGTCCCAATCCGCACTGAATGCTGAGAGTGCCCCCGCGGCTGCCGGTTTGGTCAATACTCGGGCGCGCGAGGCTTTGCTCAGAGCCGCCGCTACCTCAGTTCGGCTGATCACCGAGGTCCCCCGGGACTTCCGCTTCGGAAACAATCGATATGCATGTAGTCACCACGGCAAAGTGCTGGGGGATATGCCCCGCGAGCAGTTTGGGAGGCTCCGGCATCTCGCCGTTTCCTTTTAGCCCGACGTCAGATTAGTGGTTGACGTACGCGCACTACTGTCGCATGTTACACGCTGGCAGCCGACTTGCTGTTGCGCACTCCAGTCAGAGCTACCCGATTAGCTATGATGTAAACAGAAAGCAAGACTTTTTTGCACCAGGACGTCGTCGAAGACTGCGCCGTAAGCCAGACAGGTAATTAATTAGCCTTCGAGCCTTGTGTACTGGTGGTTAAGACGGTAGGCGACTGCTGACAGGTTGAGGCTGTTTCGCTCGGATTGATTCCACTCCACGCGGCTGGTCACGGGACAGCGGTACGCCGGGGCACCTTCACCTCTTAATGCAACTCGAGACAACATCGTGGCCCGCTATTGATGCCGCCTACACGGACGAGTATGGCCATGTTGACCCCGAGGTGTATCAAGCTGGAGGGCAGATCTGGCCGCAAGCCGAGAGACTCGCGTTAGTTGCCCTTCGTGACCAGGAGGTGGGCCTTCGATTGATGCTGAGAGCCGTCTCGATCGTGTCGCGGCGGCGCTCCACCGCGGATATCCAAATCGACAACCTGCGGTCTTTTCTGTTCCGGGTCTACAAGAACCTCGTGCTCGCGGAGCTAAAAAAACAGAACCGGCGGCGAGACATCGAAGGGCAATGGGAGCATGAGTTCATGCCTGTGGACCGCACGGCGGACGGGCTTGATCGAAAGATCCTTATCGAAGAGTTGGTGAGCCGCATGGATTCGTGGACACGCAAGGTCTTCGAGTGGCGGATGGTGGGCCACAAGTTCGAGGTCATCGGACAGTTCCTCGGGATGGATGCGAATCGCGTGCGCAGCGCCTATAGCAAAAGCATGACTCGATTGCGGAAGGAAGTTGGCGGAGAGTCGTAGCCCACTCTTCGGAGTCCGGCTGCGCCTCAACCGACCCCCACTGTGGGTAGTATCGGGGATGCGCAGTCAGTACCACCCGCGGTAGCGGATGGATTACCCCTTTTTCCGGAAACGAGGTGCGTTTACCGGATTTGGTGCCCTCATCCAAGAGAGAGGATGGGGGTCTTATTAGCATTCTCAAAACATCAATACGGGTCATGACCAAGACAAATGACAAGAGCCGTGCGGGCAAGACGGCCCCCCTGCGTGCGGCGAGAGTACAACTTGAGTCGCTGGAGGAGATCGAGAAACTCGGGCGCGAGTATTTCGCTTCGGAATTTCCAAATGCGACAAGAACTGATTGTCCGCCGCGCGCCCGACTGCGCGAAAGTGCGAGCTCAGGGAGCTTGCCGGATGATGATCTGCTCGCGCATCTGTTCTCGTGCTCCGATTGCTTCAGGGAATTTCGCGAAGCTGTGAGCGCGACTGCGAGTGTCCCCAAACCGTGGTGGCGGAGACTCTTCTCGACATCGGATGGTTTTCTACGGCCAGCTCTCGCAACTCTCGCGCTTGTCGTTGCATTCGCGGTGGTCGCCGGCTTTCTGCTTCGCAACCGTAGCGAGCAAACTCGAACGAGCACTGAAGTCAACACGTCGGACCAGACCCGGAGATCTCCCGCCGAACCCGACCGAACCCCGAGAGCAAGCGAAGCTCCGGCAACTGCTTCGTCCACACAAGCGTTGGGGACGGCGACGACGCGCATTGACCTCCGCGATTACGTTGCCTTGGGCAGTGTTGAACGAGATGGAGCAACAGCGAGGGAAGGCTCAAAGTCGATCCGGGTGGTGGCAGCCAGAACAAGTCTGGATCTCAGGTTGCCAGAGGGAAGCACAAGCGGCGTCTATACCATAAGCGTCCTCAGCCGTGCGACTCTCAAGCCATTGATCTCCGCTAAAGGTAACAGTGCGACCGGCAAGAGTCTCGAGGCGACACTCGATCTCGATTCGCTTGCGCCGCAGGGATATGTTTTGCGGATAGCTCGACCTGGCGAGGCCCCCAGCGACTACTCGCTCGTGGTTTATCGCAAGTAATGCAAAACGGGTGCGCTTTGGAGTGCGGTGACTTGTCTCCGCGACCACCCGCTACCGTGGGTGGGTCGCCTTCG
>JANNRD010000205.1:0-3903 GCA_031401095.1 Acidobacteriota bacterium | reverse complement strand
GTTTCGCGTCTTCCTGACTGCGACGGGTCAGTCTGCCGAGCAGTACATCGAGCACATCGAGTACTCGGAATTCAGGGACGACTATCTGTTCGGATCGTTTCTGACGACACCAGGTCTTCCAAGAGTCATCACGACAAAGCCTGATCACTCTCTTGCGATGTGGCCCGTACCGGATGCGATCTACACGATCAACGGCGAGTACTACAAAGCCCCGACGACCTTGAGTGCAGATGCAGATAACCCGGCGAGTACCGCAAATGGTCTGCCGGTTCGATTTCACATGCTCATCGTCTACAAAGCCATGATGTCCTACGGTGGTTACGAGTCCGCGCAGGAAGTCTACGAGCGGGCGCAGACGATGGAAACGCGCGATATGGACAAGCTCGAGGACTGGGGTCTTCCCAAAGCGTCGATGGCCGGGCCTCTGTGTTGATATGAAATTCGTCCCGACTGACTTCGACATCTTCCAGCTTGCTGGCGGATTGGATCAAGTCACGCCGACGAATTCACTCAAGCCGGGAGTGGCAAGAAACGCCCTGAACTGGGAAATTCTCGTCAACGGCGGGTACGGGAGAATTCCCGGGTACGAAGTCACTGACGGGAGAGTTCCGTCGCCCAGCGACGCAACGTTCTCATCCTTCACGCTGACCAGTGTTGCGGCGATCACGATTGGTGGTGCGGTTGCCAATGGACTCGGGGCGACGGGTACAGTCATCGCGATCGACGGTCTTCGCGTGTTCTACACCCAGCAGGTTGGCTCCTTCGCGGTTGGGAACACGATCAACGCCGGCCCGACCATCACGGCAATTGGCGGGTCTGTCACGGCAGCGAAGAGGCTCGACTACACCCTGGCTGCGTCGAACGTGTATCGAGCCCTGATAGGAGCCATACCCGGCGCCGGGATCATCAGAGGCGTCGCGTACTACAACAGCGTGCTCTACGGCTGGAGGAACAACGCCGGGGCGACGCTGCTTGAGATGTACAAAGCGACCTCGGGCGGATGGGTGAAGATCATCTTCGGCTATGAGATTGCGTTCTCTGGCGGGACGGTTGCGCCCACAGAACCGCTGAATGGTCTGACCATCACAAAAGGCGGCGTCACGGGGATTCTGAGAAAGCTGGTGCTTGAAAGTGGAACGTGGGCGGGAGGTACTGCCGCGGGCCGATTCATCACCGATGCCCCTACAGGTGGGGCGTTCACGGCCGGCGCCATCACCGGAGGGACCAGCGGGGCGGTCGCGAACCTGATCGCAGGATTGACCGGCGGCCTTGTTCAAGCGGTCATTGCGTTTTCACCGGGCGGTCGAGTGCAAGCCGACCAGAAGTCATTCGGTGGAAATCAGGCGAAGAATCTCTACGGCTGCGACAACGTGAATCGCGGGTGGGAGTTCGACGGCACGACGATGGTCCCGATCAGGACAGGAATGACGACAGACGCACCAGAGAACGTTGTCGTTCACAAGAACTACTTGGTGTTTTCGTTCGGGTCTTCTGTCCAGTTCTGCGCGCTCGGGTTCCCGTATCAGTGGTCGCCTCTGTTGGGAGCCGGTGAAATTGCGCTGAACAGCACTGT
Source organism: Acidobacteriota bacterium (assembly GCA_031401095.1). GTDB lineage: Bacteria > Acidobacteriota > Blastocatellia > RBC074 > RBC074 > JANNRD01. The sequence goes on along the minus strand of JANNRD010000205.1, from coordinate 2,330 downwards.
GACTGCGTTCGTCACTCCACCAGGGAATCAAACAAGCGGCGCGCTCACGATCTATTCTGCTGATCGGACGTACCTTCTGTACGGCACTGTTTTTGGTTCGGGCGGCGACGCGAACCTAGTTGAGTTCAATACCGGCATCGGAGCAGAGAAGTACACGGCACAGAGCATGGAACAACCCTATGCACTGGCGAGTAGAGGTGTGGTGGGTCTTTCGGCCTCGCAGAACTACGGCAACTTTTCCGCAGACACGCTCACGCTCACACTGAAACCGTTCATTCAAAGTCACCGTGGGACGGCGGTTGCTTCCGGCTTGAATCGAGAGAAAAGTCAGTACCGGGTTTTCTACTCGAATGGGGACGCCTTGTATCTGACCATCGTCAACGGAAAGTACAAAGGCGCGATGCCAATCACCTTCCCGGACCCTGCGTATTGCTGGGCTGAGGCTGGTGTGACTTCCGCCGAAGCGTCGTACTTTGGAACGGATGACGGTTTCGTGATGCAGATGGATGTCGGCGCGAACTTCAACGGGGAGCCGATTCCTCACATGCTTCACACGAACTACAACAACGTGAAGAATCAGCGGTTGTTGAAGAGATACCGCAAAGCGGCCCTTGAAGTCAATGGATCGACTCAGGTGCAGTTCAATGCTGGGTACTCTCTTGGCTACGGTGACGCAACGGTCAAAGATCAACCGTCATACGCCAGTGCGCTGACATCGTTCTCAGGTACTGAGCAGTGGGACTCGTTCGTTTGGGACTCGTTCGTTTGGGACGGCATTGGATTGGGTCCGACAGAAGTTGAACTTGGCGGCTCTGCGGAGAACATTTCGATGCGATTTCAGGGTTCGTCGAATTTATACCCTGCGTTCAGCATCAACACAATCACGATTCACTACACGCCACGGCGCGGCCTGAGATGAGCAACGACTATTTCGTGGCAAGCGGGAATCCGATCGAGAACTCGGACGGACTGTCCAACGTCGTGCGATCAGAATTCAGCGCGATCGAGGACTTCGCTGACAAAGTAGCTCCGCTGACTGGAAATGCCCTGAAATTGCTGCGGGTCAACTCTGCTGCAACCGCGCAAGAGGCCGTCGCGACGATCGATGCCATCGTGATTGGCGGGGCCACGCCTGCGGCCGGCTCGTTCACGACGATCAGTTCGTCTGGACTTGCCACTCTGGCCTCGGCGACGGTGACGGGCGCATTCACGCTCTCGTCTGGACTGAACAACACCGCGGTGGGCAATTCGACCCCATCGACCGGAGCGTTCACGACCCTCTCAACGTCTGGGCTTGCGACGCTTGCGTCAGCGACAGTGACCGGCACATTCACTGCGAACGGGAGCGTGATTCTTGGCGATGCAGTCGGGGACACTATCACAATTGGTGGTGGGTCGTCGAAAGGGGCAAGTGGAAATTGGACATTCGCCGCGCCAAGTTCTGGCGGCACAATTGATGTTAAAGGCTTGACAGGACAAGCCGCTGTCAGGAGCGGTATTTCGGGTAGCGCAAACAATCCAAGGGTTGATCTAATCCACACCGAGGCTTCCTCAACAACACGAGTTGACTTTACCGGTAGCACAACTCCAATAACAGAGATCGCTGTTGGTGGAAATATCGCGCTTACTATCTCAGCAGCGCGCAATGTCAGCATTAATGCCCCGAGTAGCGGACAAACACTGACAGTCCTCGGGTTGTCCTCGGGAAGCACAGCAAGTTTTGGCGACGCCGCAGCGAACGGAGCGTTCGTTTCGTTCCGCAGAAGCAGCACAACGGATTACGGCTACATCGGGAATTCGGCGGCTCTTCTGAGTGGGACGAACACCGATATGGCGATTCGGGCCGAAGGCGCGTGGCTACTCGCTACTAATGGAGCGACCACTCGGATAGTCGTGACCACGGCCGGAAATGTCACGATCGCCGCACCCGGGGCCGGAGTTGGCCTAACCATCGCAGGCGGGGGGCTTACCGTAACCGGAGCCTCAATCCTAACTGGTGCGGTTAGTGGAGTCACCACTCTCTCAATGAGTGGGGCGTTGAGCGGGGCGACGACTGGAGCATTCTCTGCTGGTTTGTCTTGCACAACCCTGGCAATGGCCGGGGCATTAACAGGTGCCACCACCGGAGCGTTTAGTGGAGCAGTTACAGCTTCTAACATAACCGCAACACCTGCGGGGACTTTTACCCCTACTTTTACGTCTGCTTTAAATCTTGATTCGACTCCCACAGCTACGGGCGTGTGGAAATGGTCTAGGGCCGGGGATGTAATTACCTTTAGTGGAAAAGTTAGTCTCGATCCAACAGCGGCAGGTTCTGTTAGTTTTCGAGG
>JANNRD010000204.1:0-6198 GCA_031401095.1 Acidobacteriota bacterium | reverse complement strand
TTGACAAATGAAGCTGTTTCTCATTTGGAGTGACATCAGGTTCACGCCACTTATTGGCCAGCAGATAGGCTTTGTCCTTGACCATTTCACCGGGCGTGTAAACGGCCCATTCAAAATTGTGACCGTGGATAATCGCGTCCGTCGGGCAGGCATCAACGCAGAAGCCACAAAGGATGCACCGACCGTAGTCGATCTGGTAGACCCTCGCATAGCGGTGATCAATCGAATTCCGCTCGGCGTAGGGGCGCGCATCCTCAGCTCCCTCGATGTAAATCGCATCCGCCGGGCAGGCCGCTGCGCAGAGAAAGCAGGAGACGCATTTCTCCTTGCCATCCTCATTGACATCAAGAAAGTGCTCTCCACGAAACCGCCGGTAGATTGTCACCGGAACATCCGGATAGCTGACCGTGTCCTTGCGCATCGGGATGTGACTCAGCGTCACAGTCATTCCTGTTGCCGTCGTCCTCGCGACGTCGATTATCTCCTTGACTGTGTTGAACACTTCCGCAAGTATCGACATATGCAAACTACCCACAGTTCCAGCTAAAGGCTTTCATTGGGAGCCTGTTCACCATCCGGGCCGACGACCCAGGTTTCTCCACTATTTAGTAACTGCCCGAGATCGCCAGGGCCCTTCTGCCTGATCGCCAGCGCGATCTGATCCTGCATCATATCTTCGTAGGTTGGCTTCTCAACGGCACGGAAGACTCCCATGGGTACTGGGTACTCGGGATACTGCATGCGGCCGAGGATATATGCGAGATTGGGTTCGGGCGACTTCTCGTCGTGAACCATCAGATCCGCGACCGTGACGTCATTCTCTCCGAGAACCGCGATCTCCGGATGTACTCCCTTGAGCCGAATCCCCTTCTCCTTGTTCTTCCCGAAGACAAGTGGCTTGCCATGATCGAGATAGAGCATGCGATCATCGCGCACGCTGCGATCGGAGAAGGCCTTGAAGGCATTGTCATTGTAGATGTTGCAATTCTGATAGACCTCAACAAACCCCGACCCCTTATGCCGCGCAAGCCGCTCGATGATCATCGTCAGATGCTTCGGATCCGTGTCGATTGATCGCGCGACAAAGGTCGCTTCCGACGCAAACGCCAGACTGAGCGGATTGATCGGATAGTCGATGACCCCCATCGGCGCGGACTTGTTCTTCTTGCCCAGCTCCGAGGTGGGTGAGTACTGTCCCTTCGTCAGGCCATAAATACGGTTGTTGAAGAGGATGATCTTGAGGTCGAGGTTGCGGCGAATCGCGTGCATAAAATGATTGCCGCCGATCGACAGCGCATCGCCGTCACCCGTAATCACCCACACGCTGAGTTCAGGATTCGCAGCCTTGATACCTGTCGCCAACGCCGGCCCTCGTCCGTGGATTCCATGGAAACCATACGAGTCCATGTAGTATGGAAACCGGCTCGAGCAACCAATCCCGGAGACAAAGACGATCTTCTCCTTGGGAATCTTGAGCTCAGGCATGACCTTCTGAACCTGTGCCAGGATCGAATAGTCGCCGCAACCTGGGCACCACCGGACTTCCTGATCAGAAATGAAATCCTTCCGTGTCAGATTAACGACACCATTCGTCCCATTCGCGTCGTGTCCGTTTTCACTCATCGTTTTCTCACTCGCCTCCCCTTGGTTTGACCCCATCTCCTCGACTTCGAGAAGACCGCTGAGGTGCTTCAAAGGTATTGTTTGATCTTTGCAACCAGCTGGGAAACCTTGAACGGCTTTCCCTTGACCATCGAATAGCTAACAGCGTCGACCAGAAATCTTGCCCGGACCAGCATCGCCAGCTGCCCGAGATTCAGTTCCGGCACCAATACCGTCTCAAAGCCGGCGAGAACGTCGCCCAGATTCTTCGGGAAAGGATTGAGGTACCGCAAATGCGCGCTCGATACCGACGCACCCTTCTCCTGCAACTGCTCGACCGCAGTCGTAATCGAACCGTAGGTCGATCCCCACCCAAGAACCAGAACCTTCCCCTGACTCTCTCCAAAAACCTCGAGCAGCGGAATGTCCTGGGTCATGCGCTGAATCTTCTCGGCGCGCAGCCGCACCATGAAGTCGTGATTCTCAGGATCGTAGCTCACATTGCCCGTGATGTGCTGCTTCTCAATGCCACCGATCCGATGTTCGAGGCCCGGCGTCCCCGGAATTGCCCACGGCCGCGCCAGCGTCTTCTCATCACGGAGATAGGGATAAAAACCCTCGGGATCAGTGCGGAACTTGACGTTAAACACCGGGAGTTCCTCGACTAATGGAATTTCCCAGGGCTCCGAACCGTTGGCCAGGTACCCATCGGAAAGGTAGATCACCGGCACCATATACCTCGTCGCCAATCGCACCGCCTCAACCGCCATCGCGAAGCAGTCCGCAGGGGTCGCTGGCGCGACGATCGCAACCGGACACTCGCTGTTGCGGCCAAACATCGCCTGGAGAAGGTCCGCCTGTTCAGTCTTGGTCGGCAGTCCCGTCGATGGTCCGCCCCGCTGGACATCGATGATGACAAGCGGCAGCTCTGTCATGACAGCAAGCCCAATAAACTCTGACTTGAGCGCCAGCCCCGGTCCGCTTGTTCCCGTCAACCCGATGTGACCAGTAAAGGCCGCCCCGATAGCCGCACCGACCGCGGCAATCTCATCCTCTGCCTGGAAGGTCTTGACGCCGAAATTCTTGTGCTTCGAGAGCTCGTGCAGAACGTCTGACGCCGGTGTGATCGGGTAACTCCCGTAGAAGAGCGGACGGCCGGCCAACTGCGATGCTGCCACAAAGCCGATCGCTGCCGCTTCGTTGCCCATGATGTTGCGATACTTGCCAGGCTTGATCTTGGCTTTGGCAACGCGGTAGTGCGTCGTAAACATCTCCGTGGTATCGGCGTAGTTATATCCAGCTTTGACCGCGAGTGTATTGGCGAGTCCGACGTCCGGCGTACTCTTGAACTTCTCCTCGATCCAGCGAAGCGTCGGCTCAAGTGGCCGATCATAAAGCCAGTACATCAGGCCAAGCGCAAAAAAGTTCTTGGACCGCTCCTGCTGCTTGTGCGGAATCTTGACCTCCTCCAACGCACGTAGTGTGAGCGTAGTCACCGGCACCTTAAAGACGCGATAGCCGGAGAGGGAGTCATCGTCAAGAGGATTGACAGTGTAACCAGCTTTCTTGAGGTTGCCTTCAACAAAAGCATCGGTATTGACAACCAGGATGCCGCCCGCCTCGAGGTCCGGGAGGTTCGTCATGAGCGCCGCCGGATTCATGGCGACGAGAACATTCGGCTCATCGCCCGGCGTTCGAATGTCGCGACTGCTAAAATTCAACTGATATCCCGACACGCCGGGGAGACTGCCGGCCGGAGCTCGTATTTCCGCTGGAAAGTCCGGTAACGTCGAAATGTCATTGCCCACGATCGCGGACGTGGCTGTGAACTGTGTGCCAGTCAGTTGCATCCCGTCGCCCGAATCCCCGGCGAAGCGAATGGTGACCGTGTCCAACTCCTCCAATTGATGAGCATGCAGGGGTTGATCTTCGATCGTACTGGAAGACATAATCGGTATTTGACTCCGTTCGAGATAAGACTACATACCCGCCGTTGCGGGCGTCATCGCTGTCATCAGTATCGACTCTCTCTCTTTACCCGGTTGCCAGGGCCATCCAAAGCGCCGAATCATGTGACGATGCACTCCCGGGGCGATTCTCCGCACGGGAGGTCGACAAAAAATATCATAGCATGGCCTCTCTCTCTACCGGAACGCCAACTTAAAGGTATTGGTCGGTTTCTCATCGACCTTGACCACGGCGTTGACTTCTCCCAGACCGGCGAGCGAACGCTTGAGCACCGCGTTGATCTGGTCAAGACCGACGAAGCCCCCGACCGGGCCCGCGAACTGGGTGTCGACCTTGATGCCCCCGATCGCGACTTCGACCTTGTCAGTGGCGCTCACAAAGCGGATGCCGGTTCCATAAAGAACCAGGAAGAGCTGATCAGTCGGCAGGCCAAAGTCGATCGGGATCGCAACGAACTTCTGCGTAGCTTCATCGAACCGGGCGACCGGCTCGATGGTTCGCACGCCATCAGCTCGGATCCTCAGCACCTGGGCCGCGGCAACACCCGACCCATCTGAGTTCGCCGTAAAGATCCCAGGCGCAACAGGCGCCACTTGCATCGTTCCGATCGAGAAGACCCCCTGGCCGCTTCGAACCGTCAAGCTTGCAGCCCCAAGCACAGTACCTGCCGGTACCGCCATGTTGACCTGCAGAGGTGAAACAAAAAACAGCGGCGCCATCCGCTCCGTTCCGACTGAGTCACGGACAGTTACCTGCGTACCCGCGATCTGCGTGGGTAATGGAACTGTCCCCCCTGCACTTGTGCCTGTCGCGAGGTTGATTCCAAAAAGCGCGACAATCGATTCTGACGCGATCGAGCTGCCACTAAAGCTGGCAGCGTTGGTCGCCGCGACTGTATTGACGACCGAGACCGTGAGGACGTTCGAGACTCCGCCGCCAGGCGCAGAACTGGAAACGACCACTGTCCGAGTGCCCAACGCCGCAAGGTCCTGCGTTGTAATTGCAGCCTTCAACTCCTGCGCGCTGACAAAGGTCGTCGCCCGCACAGAGTTATTCCAAAGTACTTTCGAATCACCGGCAAAACTGCTCCCTGTGACAGTCAAAACCACCCCGGGAGTCCCAACCGCGATCAGACCCGGGCTGACGTTGGTGATTGCCGGTACAGGGTTCGGCTGCCCCACCGAAAGCTGGAAGGTCGTTACCGAAGACAGCTGGCAGTTGTCAGTGGCAGTCACGGTGACGACGTATAGCTCGCGTGGTCCCGCATTCTGCACCGTGATCACGCCAGTAGCCCTATTGATCGAGAGAAGACCAGTGAAACCGGCTGCGGTAGCCTCCATCGTCTCAATCGTGCCGTTATCGTTCGGGGGTGCCGCAGGTGTGATGGTTGCACTTCCGCCAACCGTCAGAATCTGAGTCCCCGGGTAGGAACCAAGAACCGGCGCAGTGTTGACTGTGACGTTGAGGGTCACTTCAGAACTGGATTTCAGTCCTGCGCCGTCCGTGGCCTCGACGACGAGGGGAAACGACCCGGTCTGAGCTCCGCACGGAACCGTCAGCGTGGCCGTGACCGTCCCGTTGTTGTTTGCGAGGTCCGTCACAATGATCGAACCCGGAACATTCTTGAGCCCGACGAAAATGTTGCCGGGTCGCGTGTCTTCATCACTGAGAAACGCAAGCGTCGCGGTTCCTGATGAACCCCGTGAACGTGTCACGGCTCCAACCGAGGCAACCGACGGTGGAGTGACATCCGCATGTCTCTCTATCCGGGCAACAAAAGCATCGATCGATCCGCCATTGAACGTCAGATCCGGCCCAAACACGACAGGGAAGGTCTGCTGATTGGACTCGGTGTAGCCGGCAACGTAGGCATTGCCGTTGGAATCGACAGCGATACCGTTGACTCTTTCATTGGCGTTTCCGCCAAGATACCCGCAATAGATCAGTGCATTGCCTGTTGCGTTGAGCTTCGCCACAAAACCGTCGAGAACGCCATTGGCATGAAGCTGTGGGCCGCCAACCACGGGAAATGATGTCTGAAAAGACGAAGTCTCGCCAGCCACGTACGCATTCCCCAGCATATCGATTTCGATCGCGAGACCGCTCTCCTGACCAGTTCCGCCGATGTATCCCAAATAGACGAAAGCCGTCCCGGCAGAATTGAGCTTGCCGACAAAGACATCGTTCGCCCCATTGAATGTCAGGTCAGGTCCAATCACCACCGGGAACGAAGTCTGATCCGAGGCTGTTTCGCCCGTCAGAAAGGAATTGCCAGCACCGTCCACGGCGATGCTGTGGACATTGTCCGACGCTATGCCTCCAACGTAACCGTTAAACAGAAAAGCCGCGCCAGTCGCGCTTATCTTGGCTACAAAGCCATCTCGGTCGCCACCGTTGTACGTTAGATCGGGCCCAACGGCGACTGGAAAAGTCGCCTGCGTCGAGTGCGTATCACCAACGATATAGGCTTCGCCGGTACTGCTCACCGCAATGTCCCGGCCGAGGTCGTCGCCAGTGCCACCGATATACCCGCAGTAGACAAGAGCTGTGCCTGCGGTATTGATCTTGGCCACATAAGCATCGACTTCTCCGGAGTAGAGCAGCCTCGGACCAACAGTCACCGGGAAA
>JANNRD010000203.1:0-13071 GCA_031401095.1 Acidobacteriota bacterium | reverse complement strand
GTTGATCACGCGCAAAGTGCGCTCGAATAACTCTTCAGATGGCCGTTCATTGAGCCATCCGATCAATTGTTCGTAAGCTGCGCTGCCTGCTTCAATGCCACGCAATCGGGCAGCCTCCAGGATCAGCTCGCGTTCGCTTTTGGACACGCTTCCTTCAGCCCACGCGACCTGCACCAGTGGAACCAGATACAGCAACGACACCGTCGCGCGCGCGTAGCCCATTTCCTGCAAGGTGTTCAGAATTTCCGCATCTGTGACGCCAAGCGTCGCGGCCATCTCCTGACGCTCGTTCTCCTGAGCCGTCCGTTGGCGCATCCGCTCAATTAGTTCCAGTTCCTGCTTGCGGAAGTATTCCTCTTCCACCGTCCGTTTCCGATCAGCGAAAGCTCCTTTGTCAGTCATGACTTTACCTCCCTCTGGTAAAACTGTTCCGGCGCGTAGTAGCGCAGCAATGCGCCGACCCCGCCAAACTGCATCAGCCTGTCGCTGTGATTGACGATCTCAACGCCGCAACCCTGGCGTTCGGCGATGCGCACCATCTCCTCTCTGAGGTCTATTCCCTGCAACTCATGCTGCCCGCATTCGGGGCAGACATCGAGGCGTCCCCGATTGACTCCCATAGCTCCGCAGGCCGCGCACGACCAGCCCATCTCCGGGTCAAACGCGCTGGCCAGGATGAGTACGTCTAGATTTCCTTGTCGCAGGGTTTGAATGGTGGCGTCCAGTCCGGCCACTCCGAGCGCGTGCCGGTGAATCTCCTGCATGAGCCGCTCCACCACCCCCTGCGACTCCAGTTCTTCCTGCTCGACGAAGGCCGAGAGCGTCGCTGCCACTACATCTGAAAGGCGGTCACTGCCGGAAGCGACAATCGTATCCACCAACTTGGCGGTCAGATGTTTCGGCAAAGCGTCACGCACGCGGGCAGTGATGCGCGGGTTGCCCGCCAGGATTAGATGTGTATGCCCGCCCGCCGCCATCAATTGTTCGAGCAATTGGATCTTCTCCTTGATGAATTGATCGGTGCGACTGCGCCGATGATTTTGATAATGATCCTTCGACCACTCGCGGCCTACACGCTGGCGCAATTCCGGGCGCTCTTTCCATATCTCCTCGGTCACTTCGCCCAGATTGACTTCGATAATCCGCGCACTCTCCTCGGTCGAGATCAGCACTACAAAGCGGTGATAGGTGTCCTTCAGTTCGACCAGATGGTAGATGTTGGGAGTCGAGCCTGCGACGATCCAGTTGGGCAGTGGCACGCGAAACTGAAGCGGCAGGAAGAACGGCTGCGCTCCGGCGCTGGAAAAGATCGCCACCCCTTTCGTGCCGGGACGCAGCCCGGCGCTAAGTAAATCCTCAATGCGACCGAATGCCGCCTCGAAGTCCTTTCGCTCTTGTCCCGAAAAGGTTTTTCTCAGGATCCCTGCGCGCTCGTCCAGCGCATTACGGTATCCCGCTGTGCCGTCTTCCAAGTTGAGGGAACAACTGATCACCTGAGAAGAGGTCTCTTCCAACGTGGCCAGCGTGCGAATGTGCTGCTGCAGTTCTTTCAATTCCATAGTCTATTTTCCCCGTCTGTTCGTGACGGCCACCATTTGTTCCATTACGTCATTGTTGTTTCGGGATCTGCTCAAGCACAGTGCCGAGCCGTTTGATCTTCTCGCCATAGCGCGCCCAATCGGCCTCGCTGTGCTCCTGCATTGCGCGCTCGCAATGCTGCCGCGCCTGCGGACAGCAGCCTCTGCACATCTGCAGGCAGTGTGGTAACGGGCACGACACCGGGAAATCCTCTGCGCTTGCGCGAATGGGCGTGCTGTTTGCCGTATCCCTCGCGGTAGAAACCATCGGCTACTGCCACCGCCGCGGGTTGCGGATTGCGCCCCGTCGCGAACGCGCTCGGAGTCTCTTCTGGAATGAGATCTACCTTTGGCATAGGCATGTCGGCGCGCCCCGTCAGCTCTCGGACGAGCCGGAACAACTCCCGTGCTGCGTGCTCGTTAATTTCCCGCGCGCCGTACATGCGCAGCACGAGCTTGGCCGACCACCGGAAACTGGCAAAGTTCAGCGCGCCCGCAAAGAGCAGCGCCAGTAGCAACCCTGTCTGCCCGCCCAGTGCGTACCCGATCCAGACGACCAACACCGTAAGCACGGACATCAACAACATTGCTTTTGTGTGATTCATCCCTGTCATTCGTGTTTTCCTTCCCAAATGCAAAAAGACCTTTTGCGTTCCTGCCCCGGAATCGCAAAAGGTCTTGATCGTTGAACGTCTATTTCTCGTTCACCGGCGCGCCGGATTGTCGTTGACAATCGTGTTGACGGCGTCACCGCACCCGGAAATAATGCCGGGCAGGTCTACTCCCCTTTTAGGAAAATTCATTATGTGGATGATCGCTTAGCCTGTCAATACGTTGTCGAAATTATTTCCGGTTAACCTGTATGACTATGCAAGATAACGTAGGGGGTTTTATCCGCAATGCCTCTCCAGCGCACCATCGTCTCCCGTTTCTCGGAGGCATTGCGGACAAAACCCTCTACGTTAAGCGTTCTTACTTTCTTATGACCAAAGCGAAAGGGAGCTATTTTGAGTGGCTCCCTTTCGTCGTCTTAGGGATGGACTTCTAGAGAGGCTTCACCTCAGACCGACAAGTTTGAAGGGCAGCAAAACTTGATTCAAGACACTTGACTCATGCGCGCTAAAAGTGTCGCGTAGCGATAGATGATTGCGATTTGGTCACCTCATGTCGCAACAGAGGTGGTGGCACCCGTTCGTAGTACCGCCTTCAGGCGGAATGTCTCGAAATCGAAAGGTTCCGCCTGAAGGCGGTACTACGAACGGGCCGCAACGCTCGCTGTACAGTACCGGCACGTCGCTTCACCTCGGTGGTAACGATGCGACGACAGCTGCAGCTCTCTGAGTTGAAGCGGCTTCAAAAAACTTGACTCATTTGCATTACGTTTTGCCGCCCAAGCAATCTAGTCCGAGAATAACCTTATGTATCTGTCCTACTACTCGGTCTCGGGCTGGTCATACTGTCCGCAATCGTGTTACTGCTGGTGAGCTTCGTGCGTCGAGAGGGCGCTGCTTCGAGGGTTCGCCGATGCCGCCACACGAATTCTTAAAACGTTAGGCGGCGCCTCGACTGCGACGTCCGGCAAGAACCGACGAAACCACACCTACAATCAATATCAGGAGCACCAAACTCAGCAAGTAGAAGTTAAAATGTTTCCCGAGCTTTAACCATTCGGCAACCAACATCTTCATTCCCACGACCATCAACACCAGCGCGAGGGACACCTTGAGGTAGCGGAACTTATCCACCATCCCGGCCAGCGCGAAATAGAGCGACCGCAGGCCCAGCATGGCAAACACGTTACTGGTGAACACCAGGAACGGATCGGCCGTGATGGCAAAGATCGCCGGGATCGAGTCCACCGCGAAAATCAGGTCCGTCGACTCGACCATGATGAGGGCCAGTGCTAGGGGCGTAAGCAGCAGCGTGCCTGGCTTGGCTTGGTCCACCATTTCGTCCGGCACTGGGGCGGTACCAGGTAGTTCGCTCTCATAGGAGGCCGGCGCTCCGGCCCGCACGACGAAGTGTTCCCCATGAAATCGGCCGGTGACGGGAAACAATCGTCGCGTCAGCCGAATTACGAGGTTTTTGTTGGGGTCGGTGTGCTCGGTCTTGAGGACCAGCATCTTAACCGCTGTGAGGATCAAGAAGGCGCCAAAGACGTACAGGACCCAGTGAAACTCAGCGATCAGTTTCGCGCCTGCGGCGATCATCACGCCGCGCATCAGCAAGGCGCCCAAAATGCCCCAGAACAGCACTCGGTGTTGGTAGATCGTCGGCACCGCGAAGAAGCCGAAAACCATGGCGATCACAAAGACGGTGTCCACGCTCAGCGATTTCTCAACGATGTAGCCGGTCAGGTACTTCTCCGTTGCTGTCCGGCCGTCGTTGACTAACCCGTCAGCCGCGTCCACTGCAGTCCCCAGTGCCAACCACTGGCCTTCGTAGCCGTGGTACACGAACACGGCAAAAGCCAGCCCCAAGGTGACCCACACAGCGGACCAGCCGAGGGCCTCTTTCACCGTGACAACATGGGCTTTACGGTGAAATACGCCCAGGTCCAATACCAACATCAGTAGGACAAACGCGATGAACGCTATCCAGATCCAGATCATTTGTTAGCCGACCTCCTGCACACTATCGAAGAGATCAACGACCCCAGTCTCCAGCGCATACTCGGCACCTACGACGCAGAGTCCATTGTTCTGGATCAGCTGCTCGAGGACTTCCGACCCGTGTCGCAGATCGTTCGCTGAGGTGCAGATGTTGGCCCGAAAGGCCTGCCGCACCAGAGCGTCCGGGTCGTGCCTGAGCTCTGTCGCCAGCAACGCTTCCACGGATGGCCGAACGCGGTAGACGATCGAACGCAGGTTCCGCGACTGGTGATCCGTCGGCTGCTGAAGTTCTTCCAGGGTTGCCAGAATAGGTCCGCACTGGGAATGCTTCAGGACCACCACCAACCGCGTGCCGAATCGCGCCGCGGCAAACTCGACGCTGCCGACTTGAGAAGCAGCGACGATATTGCCAGCAACGCGGATGACAAACAGGTCGCCAAGGCCCTGGTCGAAGACGATCTCTGCTGGGACCCGCGAGTCGGATCATCCGAGAACGACGGCGAACGGCTCCTGACCTGCTGCCAACTCTGTGCGGCGCGTCTGGCTCGTGAGTATGTCGCTGCTCCCTGAGGCGAAAACAGTCTCGAGATAGGTCCGGTGTTTCTTCCTCTCCTACTTCACCCGCCAAGAGCATTCTTGCAATAATCAAGACACCTCTTCACCTCGACGACGGTGTCTGCGCCCCGATACTCGTATTCGATATTCGCCGGAATTGGCCAACGGTTCTTCGACAGCAGATCGAGCACTGGTTTGATCGGCGTATCGCCTTCGCCAAATACCATGTTCTCACCCTGGTTGCGTTTGCGGTCCTTGAGATGGAGGGTGACGATCCGGGCGTGGTTCTTGCTGAGGTAGTCCACCGCGTCAAAATTGGCTGCCGTAAAGTGACCGATGTCGAGATTGACGGCGATGTACTCCGACATTCCCTCCATCGCTTTGGCAAAGTCGTCTGGAGTCGCAAACTCATTGGGCTTGATATTCGAATGGTTGTGCATTCCGACACGCATCCTGTATTTGCGCGCAAGCGGATCAATTCGCTTCGCCGTCGAGACATTCGAGGATGCTGTCAGGACCTTCACGCCCAGAGCTTTACCCATCTCAAACCCGCGAGCGATCTCGTCATCTGAGAAATCGTCCTTGAAACTGTAGTTGTAGGCGTAGATATCGACGCCAGCACGATCAAACTTTGCGCGGATGGCCTTGAAATCATCGGGCGAGACAGAAAGGCGCCAGTTGCGCAGCGCGTCGCGCGTCAGGCCCTTGGGCTCGATATGGCCCTGCCAGAGCTCGCAACTGCTGAGCCCAATCTCGACCATTGCTTTGAGCGCCTCGTCGAGCGAGCGGTCACGAAAGCTGTAACTCTGCACTCCCAACTGCACACCCTTGATCTTCGAATTGGGCTTTTGAGCCAGACCTTCCAGCGGCAATGCCGCGGCCGCAATTCCGGTCAGCGCGAGGCGAGTCCACTCTCTTCTTGTCAATTCAGACATGACCCCTCCAGGTTAGTTGATAATCGGACGATGCATTCTAGCATGCTATAATCCGGCGTTCGAATTCCGGGATAGTTGTCCTAAGGAGAGTGAACGTGAAAGAGGGATGGGAAGCCGTCATCGGCCTCGAAGTCCACGCGCAGTTGCGGACGTCATCAAAGATATTCTGCGGATGTTCGACGGCCTTTGGTGAGGAGCCGAATGCCAACACATGTCCAGTCTGTCTTGGATTGCCGGGTGCGCTTCCCGTGCTCAACCGTCTTGTAGTTGATTACGCTGCCCGCGCTGCACTCGCGCTCGGATTGAAGATCAATTCAGAATCGATCTTTGCCCGAAAGAACTACTTCTATCCTGACCTTCCGAAGGGCTATCAGATATCACAGTATGACCGGCCATTCTCCGAGCACGGGGTGGTCGAGATTCTGACGAGCGAGCGCGATGAGGCGGGTCATCCTACGGAATGGAGGTTGAAGCGCATCGGAATCACGCGGGCGCATCTCGAGGAGGATGCGGGAAAGTCACTGCACGAGGGGGTGGGCGATGCAGCGAAGTCATATGTCGACCTCAATCGAAGTGGGACTCCCCTGCTCGAGATCGTCAGTGAACCGGATTTCCGGACGAGTTGGGAAGCCTACGATTACATCACTTTTCTTCGACGAACCGTTCAGTACATCGGTGTCTGTGACGGAAATATGGAGGAAGGCAATCTCCGCTGTGACGCCAATGTCTCTGTCCGCCCGAAGGGCCAGGAGAAGTTTGGGGTCAAGGCAGAGATCAAGAACCTCAACTCGATGCGGTTTGTCCAGCGCGCGATCGACCACGAAATAGAGCGTCAGATCTCAACCATCGAGTCCGGTGGTCAGATTACGCAGGAGACCCGGCTTTGGAATGAGCGCGAGGCGAAGACATTTTCGATGCGGTCGAAGGAGAATGCGCACGATTACCGGTACTTTCCCGAGCCGGATTTGCCGCCACTCGAGGTCAGCAGCGAATGGATCGACGCGTTGCGCGGTGAACTCCCGGAGATGCCCGAGGCGCGAAGACACCGCTTCATGCGTCAGTATCAGCTATCAGTGGACGAGTCGTTTACGCTTACAGGGCAGCGGGAGTTGGCGGATTACTACGAAGGAGTTGCGACGGGATCTGGCAACCCACGCGCCGCTGCCAACTGGATTCTGTCGGAGCTGCTCAGGGAATTGAAGAATGCTGAGATCGAAGTTTCCGCGTGTCGAGTGACGGCGGAGGCGCTGGTCGGGTTGATTCGGCTGATTGATGACGGGACGATCTCCGGCAAGATCGCAAAAGAGGTCTTCATAGAGATGGTTGCCACCGGGACGGCCGCTGCAGAGATAGTCAAAGAGAAGGGCCTTGTCCAGATCACCGACACGACTGCGATCGAAATGATCATTGATGAAGTAATTGCCGCAAGCCCGAAGCAGCTTGAACAGTATCGTGGGGGAAGAACCAATCTGATTGGGTTTTTCGTTGGACAAGTCATGAAGCTCAGCGGAGGCAAGGCCAATCCGCAGGCTGTCAACGAGATACTGAGAACCAAACTCCAGGGATAAGATCAATAAGAGGAAAGGATATTCGGCACGAAGGCGCGCGCAGGTTGGAGCGGTTGGTCGCCTTCTCCGAGTCAACGTCTGATCATGAAAAAGCCATATTTGCTCGCGCTACTGATACTGAGCTCGTTGTTCCTCGCTTGTTCGTCGGATAAGAGCCAGCCGGCGCCAGATGGCGCCGCGCCGAAGCAGGCAGCCTCGGTTGTGCCGCTCTCGCCCGATGAGGAGATCGCGGTTGTCGAGACCAGCCATGGTGCCTTCAGAATCCGTTTTTTCGAAGATGTCGCGCCAAAACACGTCGGTAACTTCAAGAAGCTGGTCCGCGAGGGGTTCTATGATGGCCTCGCCTTTCATCGCGCTATTCCGAACGGGATTATTCAGGGGGGCGATCCGACGACGCGTGGTGATGATCGGTCGCGATGGGGCACGGGTGAGCCCGGCCAGCCAACCGTCCCCGCAGAGTTCAGCACGCGGCCATTCGTCCGTGGCACGGTCGGAGCGGCGCGCCGAGGCAATGATATCAACAGCGCGACAAGCCAGTTCTTCATCTGCCTCGATGACCGGCCCGAGTGGAACGGCAACTACACCGTTTTTGGCGAGGTATTTCGCGGGCTAAGCACGGTGCAGATCATCTCAAATGTACCGACTGAGGAAGGACCGGCCCAAAAGATACTTGAGAAGGTGGTCATCTATCGCATCCATCTCGTGCCGGCCAGCGACGCCGCGAAGTAGGGCACATGAATTTCGGGGAAGCGCTGAAGATTGCCCTCTCAGCAATCTGGGCGCACAAATTGCGGTCATTCTTGACGCTGCTTGGAGTGATTTTCGGGGTTGCGACGGTGATCGTGGTCGTCTCGCTGATCGAGGGTTTTAACCGTTACGTTGATGAGAAGATAGCCAACATTGGCACCGATGCTTTCGCCGTCCAGAAGTTCTCGATCGAGGATTTCTCCAGTCTCGATGCATATGAGCAGGCCAGACGACGCAATAAGGACGTGACCCTCGATGATCTGATTGCCTTGCGGGCCTACGGCGGATTGATCAAGACGGCAGGAGCGCGGGAGCAGGAGTTGTGCGAGCTCAAACGCGGGACACAGGTCCTCTTTGGCGTCAGTCTTATCGGCGCGACTGCCAATATGCTCGAGATCGAGAACAAGGATGTCGCTGAAGGCCGGTCCTTCACACCCGTCGAGGAGGAGAAGAACCGCACCGTCTGCTACATCGGCTCCGACATCGCCGAACGTTTCTTTCCTGCTGAGAGCCCACTTGGCAAGGTGATCAAGATCGATGGCCGACCCTTCGAGGTTCTCGGCGTGGCTAAAACTCAAGGATCAGTCTTTGGCCAGTCGCGCGACAAATTTGTAACGATGCCGCTCTCGACATTTCTCGCGATTTACGGTTCACGCCGATCGCTGCAAATCAACATCGTCTCGACAACCGCTGAAGCCTATCTCGACGCAATCGATGAAGCGCGCGTCGTCATGCGAACGAGAAGGCGCCTTCCTCCGAACGAGAAGGACAACTTTGGCATCATCACACCCAGTGCCGTTAACAATCTGCGGGAGAAGATTTTTGGAACGATACAGGTAGTTGCAATCGGAGTGACATCGATCGCTCTCATCGTTGGCGGCATTGTCATTATGAATATCATGCTGGTCTCTGTCAGCGAACGCACCAAAGAGATCGGCTTACGGAAGAGCCTCGGTGCCCGTCGGCGGGACATCGTTAAACAATTCCTGGCCGAATCTGTTGCTCTGGCGCTCTTTGGTGGGGCGCTTGGGGTCGCGCTCGCATACGCATTGGGCCAACTCGTCTCGGCATTGACGCCCTTACCGACATCTCTTCCGATGCTCGCGGTCGGCGTCGCACTGCTCGTCTCTGGAAGTATCGGGATGATCGCTGGTGTCTATCCGGCATGGCGAGCCGCACGGCTGGATCCAGTTGTCGCCTTACGGTCGGAGTAGAATGTCAACGCAGAGGCGGAGAAGGAAGGTCGGATGGCGCGAAGTGACCTGCGCGAAAACATCTGGATGGCGCTCGATACACTGAAGCAGCACAAACTGCGCTCGTTCCTGACCATCCTCGGAGTCGTCATCGGGACCATGACGGTGATCGTCATCGCTGCTTTTGTGTCGGGCATCGATGCGCGCGTCGCGAAGGAGATCGAGTCCTATGGGACGAACGCCATCTACATCTTTAAGTTCGAACCGGGCTTCAACTTCAACCCTTCTCCCGAAGAGCGGATGCGAAAACCGATCAGTTATGAAGATGCCCTGGCGATCGCGTCCGAATGCCCGTCGTTGGAGAATGTCTCACCATTCATGTCGCCGGTCGACTTCCTGCAGGGACCGATGGCAGATCGCGTAAAGATCCGCTATCAGGATACTGAAATGGTCAACGCGACGGTGCAGGGAACTTTACCCGCGTATTTCCGAATGGGGACGTCCGAAGTTACCGAAGGGCGGTTCTTCACCGAGGCCGAGAATTCGACACGAGCCGATGTCTGCGTCATTGGACGTGATGTCGCCAATACGCTATTTCCGAATATCATTGCGCTCGAGCGGGCGATCCTCATCAATGGCCGCGATTATCGTGTCGTTGGCGTGCTTCAGGCTCGGGATAATTTTCTGCAACCAGCCGAAGACCCGGGGAACGAGAACAAGGCCGTCTATATTCCATACGAAACCGTGCGCAAAGTATATCCCAACGTCAAAGAAAACTTTGTCATGGCACAGGCACGGGTTGGGAAGATGGAGGAAGCGGTCGACGAGATCCGGCAGGTACTTCGCAAAAGACGCCGCGTTGCATACGACAAGCCGGACAACTTCGGGATCGCTACGTCGAAGGACATCATCCAGCAGTTTGGCGCGATCACGGGTGGGGTCTTTCTGCTGATGATCGCGATCTCGAGTGTTGGACTGCTGATCGGCGGAATCGGTGTCATGAACATGATGCTTGTCTCCGTCACAGAGCGAACTCGGGAGATCGGAGTGCGGAAGGCAATCGGTGCTCGCAGGCGAGACATCGTCGTCCAGTTCCTGGTAGAGGCGGCGACACTTACCGGTATCGGCGGCTTGCTCGGGATAGTTCTCGGTTGGGGCACGGCCGAGCTGGTCAAGCTGGTGCTGCCGACCTTCGTACCGTTGTGGGCGCCGCTGGTCGGTTTCGTGGTTTCAGTAGCGCTCGGTGTTGGTTTCGGTCTGTGGCCAGCCTGGAAAGCTGCGCGACTCGATCCGATCGAGGCGTTGCGATACGAGTAAGCTCGGCGTGATAATGGAAGACTTGGAATTTTGAAAACATAGGGAAAGATAAGGTTCTCTTGTGATGCATCATCTCTTGACAATGCGCGGCACCATCCGTTTGGCGCAGAGACTGACTCTGGTTCTGCTTTTACTCGCTCCTGCCAGCCTTTCTTCGCTTGCTCAGCAGAAACAAACTGGACAAAAGGGACAGACTGTAAAGACGGAAGCAGTGCAACAGCAGACCCAACCGGTGCCCACGCCGGAGGGCCAGGCGCCGAAGCGAGTGCGGCTCGAGGATCGACAGAACGCAACCCTCAGTGATGTCAACGTTGAGATCGACGTCGACCGACGGGTAATCGTCACCATGGCGGCGCTCAATGTCGCGGGTTACGATTACGAATCAGGCAATCGATCCCTTTCCGCGCTCCGCAAACAGATACGGGAAGATCTGAAGAACACCAATCCCGCGTTGGTCGAGAGACTGAAGGCACATTTTCAGGCACACCGGGCAGGGAAGCCGGATGCCGCGGCCGTCGCACCTTATCTGACTCTCGCGCTCTCGCTAACCGAGGCGCCGGCATTCACGGTGGACGTTCCAGTCGAACGGCTACCCGAGGACGTTCGTCAGATACTGGACTTTGGACTTCTCCTTCAGGAGTTCTATCAGTCGGTTGGGTTCTCAAAGATCATGCCAAAGTATGTCGCAGCCTATACGGAAGCGTCGATGAGCTACGGACCGGCTGCGGTTTATGCCGTCTCGGCTGTCATCTCGTATTTGCACACAGAGCCGGTGCTCGAGCTACGCCCGTTCTACACCCAGCGGCCGCCGTCTTCGAAAGATGCGAAGAAAGATGCGAAGAAGGACGAGGATCCCTTCGTTGCGCCCAATCGAGTACGCCGGTTCATCATCATGCCGGACCTTCTCAACGCAACGGGCGCGGCGAATTTACGGACCGTGCGCGACACATACTATCTGCTGCTGGGACCGACCTCCGAACCAAACGTTGAGGCGATGAGACGCGGCTTTCTGAACTTTGTCATCGACCCATTGGCGGAGCGGTCCGTGAAGGAGGTAGCAGCGATTCGTGGAGACCTGCGAAAGCTGCTGGAGGCGCGTGGCGACAAGGTGGATGCGGACTACAAGGAACGCAGCGCATATTACCTGATCACGGATTCTCTGGTCCGGGCAACCGATGCGCGGATGGCGGTGGTCGGCCTTCCGCAACGCCGGAATTATGGCGAGATCGACGCGATCTATGATTTGAGCATGGCGTATGAGCGCGGCGCGGTCCTTGTCTTCCATTTTTACGAGAAGATGGCTGCGTTCGATCAGGTGGGCATCAACCTCAGGGATTATTTCCCGGACCTGATCCAACGAGTCGACTTCGAGCGCGAGACCAACCGACTTGATGAGTACGCGCAACGGCTTGCGAGGTACAAGCAGATCAAGCTCGAAGCGACCCTCGCGCCTGCACCTCCGCCGACGATCTCGAACTCGGATGAACAGACCGTCGCGCGCATCCTCGAAGCTGACCAGTTGATCAAGGCGCGCCGGTATGATGAGGCAAAGCTGATTCTCGAGGGCGTCCGCCGCGAGCGGCCGAACAACGCGCGCGCGCTTTTTGGTCTCGCGGATGTGACGAGCAAGAAGGCAAGCCTGATTACGGATTCGGACCACCTTGCCGAGCAGCTTTACGCCGCGGTTGAGCTCTATAAGCAGGCTGCCGAGAACGCCTCTTCCGAGACTGAGAAGTGGCTTGCTCAGCGAAGCTATCTGGCCGCGGGTAAGATTCTTGAGTTTCTTGGTGATGCTGACGACGCAGCAGCGGCCATCGAGAGAGCGATCCAGTTGGGGGGGACAGCGGACAAGGCCGCCTACGACGAGGCCATCAAGGCGAAACAGGCGCGCGAGCAGAAGACGAAACCCTAGTCACAGGTACCTCAGCGTTTTGAACCTGGCGAAACCGGCCCCGGTCAGCTTTGCCGGTTCGCGGAACAACTTCTCATCGACCTCCCGGAAGTTGAAGCAAGCCTTTCCTTGCATTCGTTTCTTCAGTTCAGACGACATTGTTGTGAGGAGCTCCGGAAAAGCATAGACAGGCATGAGGTGAAAGCTGACGTACGTCTTGCCGCTGCTTACTCCAGCAAAGAGAATCGGCCTCTTCCTCACGACCGCCGTTGTATTGAGGTAGTACTCGCGATCGCTATCCGCGGCGACTACGAGTTTTGATGAATACGGGACAAGTATTTCGCGCAACCGGGCGAAGACTGAACCGAAATCGTCGCGTGTTGCCATGACGTACCTCCGTTGAATACAGGAAGACAAGAAGACTCACGCGAAGGCGCGGAGAACGCGAAAAGAAGCGAAGAGGACCAAGGTCGTTCTTCGCGGCCTCGCGTGAGTCCTTGTTTTCGAGGCGTTCACGGCGTCAAACTGGCGAGGCTGAACTTGATTGAAGACAGTTGACCTATGCGCGCTAAAAGTGTCGCGCAGCGATGGATGATTACGATTTAGTCACCCATGTCGCAACGGTGGTGGCGGCGGCCCGTTCGTAGTCCCGCCTTCAGGCGGAACCCTTTCGATT
>JANNRD010000202.1:0-11221 GCA_031401095.1 Acidobacteriota bacterium | reverse complement strand
GGGCATTGCGCCATGCGCCTTTGCCCCGGGGTCGTCAGCTCTACACTTGCTACCTGCTGTTCATCAACAGAACGGGATGACAACCGGGATCGTCAGTGTGGCCGTTGATGTCACCGAGTAGACATGCAAGTTGTGTCCCTGGTTGAACGCACGACTGGAGCTACTCAGATTTGGATTGAAAGTGATCTGAGAGCCAATCAGTGCCCCATCCTGCGTCTGCCAGAACTTCATCCATCCGGTATGACTCTGCGGAATGACCGAGTCGATCGATGGGGTGGTCCTCGGGAAGGCCGGTGATAAAACCTCCCTCAATTGGCACGTCAGGTATCTCGCAGTAAAGCTGTAGCCGATCTCGACATCGTTATACAACCACCCGAAGAGATTTCCGATCTGCAGGCCGCCTTCCATCATATTGCCGCCGATGCGATCAACAATCAGCATGGTCGAGTCACTGTCTGCTCGACTCCCGATGTTATCGACCATGACGATGCGCGGCAGCCTGTTGTAATGGAGCCCGTCGAACCTGACGACTGCAGTCTCTCCATCCGGCTCAAGCTGTGCCGGTGCTCGCGTCACCGCTGGAATCCCCCAAGCTGGCAGGTTTGCGGCGTGACCGGAATTGAACTTGACGAACTCCTCACCGATCAGAGAGTTGCTCCCCAAAGGCAACCCCGTCTGGCAATCAACCGTCACCGCCATCGAATACCCTCGATTGCCCGGATCAAGCTCAGACGCCAGAAATGTTACGGTTTGATTCGGACTCAGGCAGAGGAACAGGTCTGCTACTGAGCACGAAGCTCCTTCAACATTGAACAGATGGACACACGCGCTATCCTTGACAGACACGTTGGTGACACTCATCCGTGTATTCTCGCGGTGCGGTGATGCCGCATCCGAGACATAGATCGGGAAGATCAGGACACTGGCCAACTGCTGATCCGTTGGCGGCCCTGTCCGTGGGGGGACCGGGGTCGTGAGAACGGTCGTTCCCGAGATCGGCCGGTTGAAGTTATTGAGCGTCGCGTCGACGGTCGCGACATTGACCAGATTGACCGTGGTCAACCGATCGATGAAGACCGTGATGTCAATCGCAGCCGTATTATTCGGTGCGTTTGCCGAAAGCAATGGCGCCGTGCAAGTCACGGTTCCTCCATTACCCGCCGGGTTGTTGGAAAAGGGAATCCCGGTTGGCACCCCGCACGTGAAGGTCGCACCCGAAGGCACCACCGGCGATGCGGAGACGTATTTGGCGCCCAGTACCTGTCCTGGAGGCGACTCCAGGCCGGATGGCAAGACATCCGTCACCCGGATGTTAGACACATCCGATGGACCGTTATTCGTGATCGTCAGGCGGTAGGTCAGTAAGGTGCCCGGAACAACCGTAGTGCCGGTCGTTCCTGACCCATTCGGCGGTGTCGCCGGACCGAGGGGGCCAGTCTGGTTCGGATCGCTCGCCACGGTCACCGCCGATTGAACGATCTTGCTGATCGATAGATTCGACGCAGTGACCACGAGGGTGCTCGTCGACAGGCTGCTGTTATTGCCTGGGTTCGGATCAGGAGTCGGCAACGATGAGCCACCCGGTGCCGACGTGATGTGCGCCGGGTTCGAGACAATCGTCCCACCCTGAACCGATTCGTTCACTTTGACAAAGAAAACCAGCGTGCCCTGGTAACCTTCCGGCAAGACGCCATTGGCGTACGGAGGCACGAGGCCAGTGTTGCCAGTCGGCGTGCATTGAATCTGCTGGTTGCCAGCGGAGCCGCTGACCGTGCAAGTCAGGTTGATGTTCGGACCGAGCAGCGGCACCGGGACGGTATCCACTGCCTGAATCGTGAAACTGAATGGGACAGCCGGGGGCTGAGCCGCTGGGACAAACACACCGCCAGTCGCGAGCGCCCCAACAAACGCTGTGTTACCCGGCACGACATCGGTCAAGCGGACGTTGACCGCATCGGCGGGACCGGCGTTACCAAAGGGCAGGTCATAGCGGATGTAACCACCAGCATTGACCGAGCCCGGTGGAACGTTCGGTCCGACTATCGGTAAGGCGACAGGCGCTAACGGGCCCGCGCCGTCAGGATCAACCACTGAGGTTGCCGTCTTGCTGACACCGAGGTCAGCGACGGTCGCTACCTCGCCGACAACCGACGAAGCGCAGGAGGTGTTGTTGTAGGTATTCGTGTCAATCTGCGGCACGGTGTTAGGAGTCGGTAACGAGATCATCCCGCAGTTCTCGATGTTGGTTCCTGGGAGCGCACTGGGGTTGATCTTCACTTTGATGACGATGGTAGTCATGGCGCCGACCGGGAAGTTGCCCGGCACGCCCGCCGCATTGACGCACGTCACCTTGCGCGTGTTGGAATCGAAAGTGCACGTGAACGCGCCGCCCTCGCCCGGACCTGCCGTAGCCGAGACAAAGACGATTGCCGCCACCGGAAGCGTGTCCATGATCGTGATCACGCCAGGATTGATGCCGCCGGTGATATCGCTCGGCCCGTTGTTGGACAGTTTGAGCAAGTAGTCGATTGTTGTCCCAGCGCCAAGAATGCCTGGCGCGGTCTTTTGCAGCGCCAGGTCGGCGCAGTGGTTGACCGAAGCCGTCGTCGTCGAGGTGCCAACGGCGATCGTGCCGGTTCCGGCAGTTGTGATCGTCGCGGTGTTGGACAGCGGTGCGGCTGGGGCACTCCCCGCCAACCTCACTGTGATGTCCAGCGTGCTCAGTCCAGAGGGAATGTCCACGGCTGGGCAAGTCACGGTGCCGGGCACACCACCATTGTGAGAGCAGGTATTTGCGAATGCGCCCGTTCCATGCTGGTTGAGGAACGTAGTGTTTGCAGGCAGCTGGTCTTGAATGGTCGCGTTCAGCGCCGTGCTGTTTCCGCCGTTGTTAACCGTTATGTGGTAGGTGAACGTGTCGCCTGAGCAAACAGTCGCAGGCCCCGCCTTCGTCATGGAGAGCGGCGCATCGACTACAATATTCTGCTGCACGCTGGCAGTGTTCGGCGCGACGTTCGGCGAAGTTTCCTGGGTGGCGGACGCGACGGTCGCGGTGTTGGTGCGCACGCCGCTCGCCACGTTTGAGACGATCTGCCCGACGATCGTGATCGTCGATGTGGAGATAGACATTCCGTTCGGCCCCGGCAGGTTGCCAGTGCAGGTGACGGTGCCATTTGTCGCCACAGGTGGTCCCGAGCAGATCAGTCCAAAACCCGGAATGGACGGGTTGTTGACCACTGCCACATTTTGGAAATTCACGCCCTGAGGCATCGGATCGTTGACCACGATATTCCTGGCGTCACTCGGCCCGTGGTTGGTCACGACCAGTGTGTAGGCGAAGGCCGCGCCGCCCGCGGTTGGCGTCGGATTGCTGGTGACCTTGGTAATTCCCAGATCGGTCTGTGTGATGATGCCGTTATTGGTTGGCAACGAGGTGTTATTGCTCGCATTCGGGTCGGAACTAGCTGGCGCGCCGTTGCCTGCGCTGGAAGTGATAAGCGCGGAATTGGTCAGAATCGCGCCTGCTGGAGCGCCCGGACGAACCTGCAAACGATAAGCCATCTGCCCCTGAAAGCCTGCGGGCAAAACGCCTGTCAGGAAAGCCGGATTCATCGCCGTGTTGTCACCCGGACTGCAACTCAATTTAGCGCCGGGGAGGAACTGGCTGCCGGGCAAAGTGCAATTAATAGCGAAATTCGTGATGGTGCCTGTCGCTCCTAACACCACGATGACCGGCAGGCCACCGATCGTAGTGTTACCGAATAACGGCACATTCCCAGTGTTCCTAATGTCCGACGAAATACCCGGGATAAAATCCTCTAAACGCACGTTGAGCGCGTGGGCCGGGCCGGCATTCGAGAAACTGACGACATAGGTGATATTGCCCGAGCCATTGGTTGCAGGGTTGTTGGCATCGGTCAAGTTCGCTAATGTGTTCGATGTGCCACCGGCAATCACCGCGTTTATCGAATTGCCACCCACCGGTGGCGCCACAAAGGCATTCTTAGAAACGGCCAGATCCGCGTCTTGTCCTACCAACAAGAACTGCGCGGTGTAAATATCAAACTGGGATAGCGCGCCGGCCGGATTATTGTTCGTGCTGTTGGAATTGTCGGCCCAGATGGGAAAGGCTCTTCCGGCGTGAAAGGCTAAGCCCGTGTAATCGCCATAGTCAATGCCGTTGGCGGCGGCCACCGCATTGGAAGTACCCGCGCTGACTCTCACATTGGGCAGGAAGGTCGCAGCGCCATCAGTACTGAAGGTGGCAAAAAACTGCGCATCGTCGTTGGCGATGGCATTAGTAGTTCCTGCGCCACTGCCGGAATCGTTGCGGCAGTCGTGCCAGGAAGCGGCGATGTTGCCGCTTGTTCGATCAAGCGCTATGTGGGGTAGAAATTGGCTCCGTGAGGTCGCATCGTCATTGACCCTCACTCGAGGGCTCCAGCTGCCTCCATTATTGTCCGAGAAGCGCACAAAGATGTCCGTATCGTTGTTCTCGTTCGTGGTCTCATCCGTATAGACCAGATAGACTCTGCCGTTGTGTGGGCCGCCGCTATTGTCCCAGGCCAGTCCAGCTTCGGCATCAACAGAGCGGCCACTCTGGGCGGGAATGAAATCAAATCCGCCGACGTTAGTGGTCGTGACGGTGATCCTGGGTCCAAACCCCATAGGCCCGAGACCATCGGGATCAATGTTGGCGTAGATCGTGTCCGGGCCCTCTAGGCTATTCGCGTTCTGGTAGACCACCATGACCTGACCGGACGGCCCGACGGCAGTGTCCCCGAAATTCCCGGAGATTCCAAGGCCCGAGTCGGGCGCAATTTGCTCGGCACTGAAGGCCCCAACTGCACCAGGACCGGTCACTGCGGCGCCTCTAGCTCTGATCTGCCCCCCAAGGTTGTAGCTCACCCAGACGGTGCCAACGCCAATTGCAAGACTCGGCTGATCGGAAGTAGTCGCTGTCAGTGTCGCTAGCGGAGCGACTGTCATGCCGCCATCTGTACTGATGGCTATCCTCACCGTCGGATTTGGAGTGGTACTGAGATAGACCAGGAAAAAGTTACCAAATTCATCGAAGACCCCTACTGCCTGTGGATCACAGCAAGATGTTCCGAGCGCGTCACCATCGGCAATGATGTCGGTGGTCCAAGCAGCGCCGCCATTGGTGCTGAAGGCCTTGAAAAGACCGCCGCCCCCGGCGATATTCGACAAGGCAACAAGCTGATTCGCGTTGAACGGGTTGATGGAGATCGTCGCCTCCGACTCGTTGCCATTTCGCATGCTGACATTGACATTGGTTCCCACCGTTATCCCGAGGCCAGGGGGTGCAGTAAATGTGCTTGGGAGCGAGGCCGCCCCGACAACCCTGTAGCGCGTGGAAGTCCCTTGGTCGGCGTGGGAATTATTATTGCTGGGGGTGGCTTTGTCTTTCTTAATCACTCGGCCTACTGCAGCCCGCGCAACGTTGACCGCTGCGTGTGAATAGGCGAGCGTCGCCGAACTAAGGCTAGGCAACTGCCAGACAACTAGGCCGACAACAAATAGCGCAAGCAGCCCCATGGCGCGATGTGAGGGTTCGTGTCTGGCTTTCATATGCTTTCTCCTGAGCCAAGAGACTCATTCAAATTGATTGACTCAATTGAGGGTCAAAGAGTTCATAGACAGCCCTCTCACAACCCACGACGCACGAAGTCCCGTTTGCTTGAAACGAGGCTCAACAATCAGTAAGAGGCAATTGCCGCTGCATTGAGGCCCTACGGGAGAAGGGGCGGTCTACAATAACGCGAAAGCAAAGACACATCGGTCACCGGAAACAAGCGTTCCCTGCTTTGCCCGCGGAAAACAAGACTTTGATACTGAAATCTGGAGCGGCACAGCTAACACCCAGTCATCGTAGACTTCGTAACGCGATTGGCAGGAGTTTCGCGACGCCGCTGAGGATTACAAAGGTAATGCAACGGCAGCCTATCGG
Organism: Acidobacteriota bacterium; assembly: GCA_031401095.1. Classification (GTDB taxonomy): domain Bacteria; phylum Acidobacteriota; class Blastocatellia; order RBC074; family RBC074; genus JANNRD01. Next base: position 5,250 of record JANNRD010000202.1, on the reverse strand, counting down.
ATGGGCCATGCAGGTGTCAAGGGTTCAGGCAGGATTTCCGGAGAATTCGGAGTCGAGACATCGAGCAACAAAAGCGTGGCGAGCATTGGGTGTTTCTGTCTATCGGCGACGCGGGATCGCATCGAGATTTGACCAACCTTCCAAATTACTAAGAGAATGACGAGAATAGCAGGGGAGAAAAGGCCACACATCAAGAACCGAAATGGGGATGGGGTTGATTGATGACCAGCCGTGTCCGACATCTTCGTCGCGCCGAGTTGCCGGTCGACACAACCGAGCTTGCGCGCTACCTGATCGGTAAGACTCTCGTCCACGATGTCGCTGAAGGCAGGATCAGTGGACGTATCGTCGAGACCGAGGCCTACGTCATCGGTGACGCCAGCGGACACGCCTTTCGAGGACCGACACCGCGCAACGCGTCGCTGTTTCTCCGGCGTGGGCATGCCTACGTCTGCTTCGTCTATGGCTCATCGTATCTGCTCAATGTCACTAGCGAAGTGCTGGGGGTCGGCGCGGGTGTGTTGCTGCGAGCGTTGGAACCCGTGGAAGGGATCGGCCTCATGAAAGCTGCTCGCGGTAAGAGACGAATGTTTGACCTTGCAAGAGGGCCGGGTCGGCTGGTCAGTGCGATGTGCGTCGATGAAGAATTTGATGGCCTTGATCTTTGTGGTGGCGAGGTGCTCTGGCTCGGCTCGCCCGCTCAGGACACCGGGTCCATAGCAGAGAGCGTTCGGATTGGCATCTCGCGCGAGGTGGATCGTCTTCTTCGCTTCTATGAATGTGGCAATCCGTTTGTCAGCGGCCCGAAGCGACTAAACACTGAGAGAAAAGAGAGGCGCAGAGAGTGAAACCCTCTGCGCCTCTTCTCTGCGAGCCTCTGCGGTTTGAAGACCTACGAAGACCTACGCTCTTTTACGCACGCCCATGAGCTTTGCGGGGAATGCGCCGAAGTTCTCGACCTCGACGGCATTCTTCTTCTTGTTGAAATCGAGTCGAGCAACCGGGATGAATGTGCCTTCACCTTTGCCCTTCGAATCCATGACCAACTCGATGTAGGTAAATGGATAGTCCACCGTCCGCGAACCCGCACGGAGCTCCGCGAACTTCATCCATCGTCCAAAGGCCGCCGTGATCGTCTTGCCACCCTCGTCATTCTCTGCGACCCGCACGACATTCAAATCCTGACCGAGCTCCGATCCAATCTGTAGCGTTCCCCTTCTTTCCTTTCGGATCGCATCGAGGACACCGTCCTGACCCTTTGACTTGAGCACGTCAAGATGTCGGTCGAAATCGTCACCAGATGCCGTTCGATCAAGCGTCAACGTAAATGTCGTTGTTTGACCGCTCAGCCGCCCACCAAAAAAGACGATCGTCCCGGTATAGACTTCCTTTTTCGCCGATCCCTCCTTTGGCTTAGCCGATGTCGACGGGATGGCCACAACCAACAGGGCCAGAATGGTGCCAAGCACCGCAACGGATGTCTTCCTTCTCATGCTTCTCCTCCTTGGTCGATTCCAGATTCGCGTCCACGCCACACACATTAGAGACTTCAAAAGAATTCTCTGTCGTCGCGACTGAGGCGAAGTCTCATTGTCTCAGCCGCAGTCTTTGATGCCGGAGATTGCGCTTGAGGTGTCCCAAGAAAAAACGCGAAAGGCGCGAAGAAGACGCGAAAGACGCGAACCGGAGAGACAATTGCCCTACTTCTTCTCTTCGCGTGTTTTCGCGTCTTCTTCGCGCCTTTCGCGTTTCCTCTTCTCCTAACTTGGGATACTGGCGGTTCCCTTCCATTCCACAGCGTCGTTGACACCCCTTTGCTCGCTTGAAATAATCACAGGTCATTCTTTTGAGGTCTTGGCTGGCCTTTCCTGTCGTGGGGTAATCAGAGAGAACAATGCGGTACATTATTCATGGAGCTGGAGCGGTGGGCAGTCTTGTCGGGGCCATGCTGGCAGAGTCAGGTGCGCAGGTCGTGCTTGTCGCCCGCCCGCGCCACGCTGCCATCATCAATGAGCGTGGGTTGATCCTGCGCTCGCGCGACGGTGATCGACGAGTCACCAACATCCGTGCCGTTCCCTCGCCAACCGAAATTACTCCTCAACCCGATGATCTCATCCTGCTGACCGTCAAGACCGGGCAGACTGCAGCCTCGGTGCAGGAGCTGCGCGGGGTCTTTGACGAAGCCACACCCATCTTCTGTCTTCAGAATGGCGTCCGGAATGAAGAGTGGGCCGCGCGCCGTTTTCTGCGAGTCTATGGGGTCATGGCCGGTTTGAGCGCGACCCTTGTCGAGCCAGGCGTTGTTGCGCAGACCCTGGACCTGCGATTGGCGATCGGCAACTATCCGCTGGGCTGTGACGAAACTGCACTGGCTGTTGCCGCAGACCTCGAACGCGCGGGATTCAAGACAACGACACATGAGCGGATCATGGCCGTCAAGTGGAGCAAGCTGGTCGTCAATCTCAACAACGCGACACTCGCCATCATCGACACCTGGGTCCAGCTCGCACGAATCACTCCTCGGGTCGCCCATTTCATGGCTGATGTCATTGAAGAGGGTGCCCATGTTCTCGAGACGGCCGGCATCCCCCTTGAGGAGCGAAACAACCCCTACCAGTTGCCCGCACAGATTGCCCTCTTGAGGCAGGTCACAGAAGACCCGGAAAAGCTGCATCAGGCGACCGAACTCGAGTTCGATCTGCGAACCTACCCCTCAACCTGGGTCGATCTCAAACAGCGACGCGGTGAGAGTGAGGCTGGCTATTTCAATGGCGAGATCGTTCTCTTGGGCGAGAGGCATGGGGTGCAAACACCGTTCAATACGACATTGCTGCAGACGGTCGAGGAGATGAGCGCGAGGCGCATCGAACCCGGGCGCTACAGCATCTCTGAGCTCGAGTCTCTGGTCGAGCAGCGCCGCATGAAGTTCTACGACAGCCAGATCGACCACCACTAGAATCGAACCTTTGCCATCAGAAGTGCATCTCAGGAATGGATCTGGAGATGCTCAATCGCGAGGTGCATTGCTCGTGCTGGCGAGGGAGGAGGAACAATGTTGCAAGCTCTCAAGACCCGGCGGATCGCGGAGATCGCCGTTTCCATCGTGCTGGTGCTCGGCGGAACGAGGGTCGTTGGGCAGGGACCGCAGTTGTCGTTCAGATCAACTTCCGGTCAGTCCATTAACCTTGCTGACGATCGAGGTAAGGTCGTTGTGCTCTCATTTAGCGCGACCTGGGCCCCGCTTGTGTCCAGTGAACTGAGGGCGCTCCAGAAGGTCGCTGACGCCTATGCCGGGCGCGGTGTTTTGGTCAATTGGGTGAGCATCAATACATCGAAGCAGGGGGCGCGGAACTATGCGTCTGACGGTGATCTCACGGCGTTCGCAACTCGGTATGGGCTGAAGGTCCCGGTGCTTCGAGACCCGGAGCAGACTGTCTATCACGCGCTGGGGTTGGATGCGCTGCCGACGATAGTTGTCATTGACCGGACGGGGCGCGTCGTCCTTCGTCACGTCGGGTTCGATCCGGATCAGGTGGAGCCACTCGGCGACGTGACGCGCGCGATTGACGGGTTGCTGAAGTAACAAGAGAAACAACGGAACATACGGAATAGAACGGAATAAACGGAAGGGAACAGGGCGTGCCTTGGTTCTCTTCCGTGAGTTCCGTTTTGTTCCGCATGTTCCGTTGTTTCTCCTCTCAGCTCTTCGCCTCCCCATTGATCTTGATCGCCTCAGGATCCCACTGGTAGATGCGATTATTGAAGTAGCTGAGATTGCTCAAGAGGGCCGGGCCGGCCGCGCGAAACGCAAACGCAGCATCCTCAATCACCGGCTGGCGCGTCCGCATCGCAGTGAAGAAGCTGACGAAGTGGTCGTAGGTGGAATCATAATTGCGACCGACGGTGTAGTTGTCACCTCCATCGAGCCGCAGGCGCTCAGTCCCTTTGCGAGAGGGATACCGCTTCCGATACTCCTCGAGGTACTGCTTCTGAATCGCCTCCGGGAAGGTTTCAATCGTGTAACCAGGTTCGCGTTCCGGCTGACGTTTTGTAACTGTCAGGCCGCTCCCCGTGATCGCCATGACGCCTTCATTGCCAATAAACTTAAACTCCGAACCCTCACCGCCGCCGTCGGCGAAGTTAACCTTCAGTGAGAGATTGAATGCCGGGTGATTGCTCGTCTCGGGATAATCGTAAAGCCCCAGCATGACATCCGGTGCTTCGCGCCCGTCCTTCCAGAATCGGAGGCCTCCCGTGGCCATGACCCTGGTCGGGCCCATCGACCCAACGACATGGTGCATTCCTGAGAAGAGATGGACGAAGAGGTCACCCGCGACACCTGTGCCGTAGTCGCGATAGTTGCGCCACCGGAAGAGGCGAATCGGCTCGAACGGGCGTTTTGGCGCGCGACCGAGGAAGCGGTCCCAGTCAATCGTCTGCGGCGAGGCATCCGGTGGAAGCGTATACTGCCACGCGCCCATCGCCGAGTTGCGGTCCCAACTGCCCTCAATCATGTTGAGCTTCCCAATCGCACCAGCTGCGAGCACCTCCTTAGCCTTTTGGAAGATGATCGAGCTGACGTGCTGGCTGCCGACCTGGTAGATGCGATTGTTCTTCTTCGCAGCTTCGATGACTCGATGACCCTCGTCGAGTTGCTGCACCATCGGTTTTTCGCAGTAGGCGTCCTTACCCGCATTCATCGCGTCGACGGAGATCTGTGCGTGCCAGTGATCAGGCGTCGCGATGATGACAGCGTCGATATCGGGGCGAGCGAGGATCTCGCGATGATCGCGACTGGTGGCGATTTTGGCGCCCCAGACCTCCTTCGCGCGGATGAGCCTTCCGTCGTAGACATCGGCGACTGCAACGAGTTCCACTCCCGGGACGCGAATCGCAGTCGAGGTAATATCCATACCGCGACTTCCGGCACCGATGAGGGCAACTCGGATCTTGTCGTTGGCCGAGATCGGACGTTGCTCAGGCTCGAGCGCGAAAGCTCTGTCGGCAGCATTGGCAGCCAGCGTCCCAGCCGCAGCGAGTTTCATGAAATGACGTCGAGAAGTGGTCTTACTCACAGTCGTGGTCTCCTTCAAGGTGGAATGGCGTCAATCGTACGTCCGCGGCAGCAAAGACTGCAAGGACTGCAGGCACGGCAAGAAAACCACTACCATCAAACGGGTAGTCGTAATTCGAAGCTCGTGGGGAGAAGAGGCCGAGCTGGGGCTCAGCGTTCCCAGGGCTGGCGCTTCC
>JANNRD010000201.1:0-1713 GCA_031401095.1 Acidobacteriota bacterium | reverse complement strand
GGTGCAGAATAGCCCGCTCGTCAATCTCAGAATCGCGCAGGTCTTTCGCGCCCAGAATGAGAATGCGGCGGCCATCAATACACTCAAACGAGCCTATCCCGACTACGGCCAGGCACTTCCCGAAGAGATGACGCGCGAGGTCTGGGAAGTGTTCTATCCCATCAACTGGTGGCCGACGATTCAACAGGAGGCCCGCCGCTACAACATTGACCCTTACCTTGTCGCAGGCCTCATCCGGCAGGAAACGATCTTCAATCCGCAGGCGAGAAGCCGCGCGAATGCTCTTGGGCTCATGCAACTGCTGCCGTCAACGGGCCGGCTTGTGGCACGAAAGTACAGTCTCGGTGGTGGCCGGATTACGGCGGCGGACCTCTACAATCCGATTCTCAACATCCAGCTTGGCACTGCCTATCTCTCCGACATGATCAAGGACTTTGGTCGATTCGAGTATGCGGCTGCAGCGTACAATGGCGGCCCGACAAGGACGGCACGGTGGATCAGGGAACTGCCGACGACTGAAATCGAGGAGTGGGTCGACAGCATCCCCATCAGCGAGACGCGTGGATACGTGCAAGGCGTCTACCGCAACGCAAGGCAGTATCAGAGGCTTTACGATGAGCAGGGTCGCTTCCGCAGCATTGTTCCGGAAAGGTAGGCGGATGAGGTTGCCACGCCACCCTCTGCTGATGGTCGTTACTCTCGCCCTCCTCGTTGCGCCTCCGATTATGGCGCAACGTCCACGGATAGTCGCGGTGGTGCCGTCGGAGCTTGTCGTCAAGGCTCCGGCCGGGACGATTATCTGGGTCGATCGACTTCGCTACGGGGTGGTTCCCGATTCCGGCTCGCTTGCGATCAAGAACCTGCGTTCTGGCTCGCACACTCTTCGGGCTCGACTAAAGGGGAAACAGGAGTTGACCCGCACGTTCAGCTACACCGCCGAGGCACCGCAAGAGGTTGGCGTCAGGCTAACGACGCCGGCTGGCAAGGCAGAGCTGCGATTTCAGACCGGCGAAGAATTGCGAGAGACGGGAAAGCACCGCGAAGCGATAAGGGAATACCGGCAGGCAATCGCACTAAGCAACCGTGGCTACGCGGCAGCGAGGATCGGTCTCGCACGCAGTCTCATGGCAACTGAAGATTATGAGGGCGCAGTCGTTGAAGGGCGTCGTGCTCTTCGCGACGGCGGAGGACGTCACGCTGAGGCGTATACCGTGATCGCGAACACCAGACGGTTCCAGGGTCTCTACGACCAGGCGATTACTGGTTATCAGACCGCACTTGAACAAGCACGCAACTCCTCGCCTGAGGCTCATACGGGGCTGGCCCTCACCTTTCAGGATCGCAATCGGGCTGATGATGCGATCAAGCACTTTCGAATTGCGTGTGACCAGAGCAATGATACCGAGCCGGTCATTTACTTCCTGCTGGGCGGCGCGCTTGAACGAGAGATGCGAATGAAGGAAGCGCTTGCCGCTTATGAGAGGTATCTCGAACTCGAACCAAACGGCAGACAGTCAACGGCAGTCCGTTCGATCATCAAACAGCTCAAACGCGAGGTCCAGTTCCGATAGTGGTTCGGTTTCATCGGAACGTCCACCGCCGAGAGAAATGAACCACAGAGACAGCAAAGAGAAGAATAAGAGGGGTTGTAGAGCTCTCTCCAACTTTCATATTTCTTCTCTGTGCTGTCTCTGTGTCTCTGTGTCTCTGTGG
>JANNRD010000200.1:0-2530 GCA_031401095.1 Acidobacteriota bacterium | reverse complement strand
GATGGCAATCCGCATCGACAGAACGGGCGATCTCTCTGCCACGGACGCGATTCTCTGGAGTCAAACCCGTGGACTTTCCTATACCGCGTCTCCAGTCCTCTTTGAGGATAAGTTTTACGCGCTGACCGATAACGGCTTTCTCAGCTGCTTTAACGCAAAGACTGGTGAGCCCTTTTATCAGCAGACACGATTGCCGCAAGCTGACAGCTTTAAGGCATCACCAATCGGCGCGAATGGAAAGCTCTACATCGCCAGCGAGAATGGGGTCGTGACCGTCGTCCGGATGGGTGAGAAGTTCGAGGTCCTCGCGACGAACGTCATGGAAGACCAGATGTTCATCGCTTCTCCAGTTGTCGCGGCAGGCGATCTGTTTCTACGCAGTCAGAACCAGCTCTTCTGTATCGATGGTACCAATGCAGGTGCAAATGCGCGCTCTAGAGGTATGTAACAGACATCTCGCTAGCGATGAACCACAGAGACACGGAGACACAGAGGAAGCACAGAGAAGAACAAGAAAGGGTTGTAGAGAACCGTCCCGCGCTTGATACATCAACCTAATTCCTCTCTCTGCTTCCTCTGTGTCTCCGTGTCTCTGTGGTTCAAGTGCTAGTGAAATCCCTGTTACATAGAACTAGTGTGCGCTCGAATGTGAAGTAGACGCGGCAACCAGCGCGCGTGCGACTGGTGCAAGCATCGTCAACTGGCTCTCGCTCAGTGAAGTGACATACGGCGGAATCGGGCCGGTGTGGGCGACATCAGTCAACTGTGTGGCTTGATGAAGGACCCGTGCCGGCCCCCACGCATCACGTAAGTCCTCGTGTGGCAGAAAGGCCTGCCGCAGTGTCTCCGCATCATCAAATCTCCCGTCAACGCAGTTATCGAGAATTTCCTGGCTCAAACCCGGGGCCAGACAGCCCGAGCCGGTCGTAAAGCCGGGCAATTTCCAATCCCGCAGATGAATGATCGCTGGTCGTTCGCCGATGCCGCTGATCACCAGATCGCGCGGGACGCGAGCGAGGAGTCCATCAAGATAGGCGTCGTGGATCGGGTCAGATCTAACCACCGCGTATTTGATCCAGGCGCAGATCCCCTCATCGACAAACCGTCCGACAACATCCAGACCAGCCTCGCGATCAACTCCGAAATTAGTCTCTTCCTTAAGATAGACAACGAGCGGTGTGGCTGCGGCATCGGCGATCTCGCGCAGGCCCCGCTCGAGGCCAGGCGCATCGCGTGGGTCGCTTGAGGGCAGAGCCATGACGGCGGGAAAGGAGTGCTTTCTCAGCAGCGGTGCCTGATCCATCGCCCGCCCATACGATGGACCAATGCTGGGGATCGGCCAAAACTTTTCATCAAAATCGGCGAGCCATTCGAGAAGCGCTTCGTATTCAGCGAGCGTGATGTGGTAGAGGAAGGCATTTCCGCCATAAAGGAAGCGCTTCACGCCACCTCGTGCGATGTGCTTAACCACCAGGTCATTCTGTTCGAAGTCGATCGAGCGGTCATGGTCGTCGCGTCGCGCGAGCGGGGGGACGGCAAAAACACCGCGAAGGTCTTGTGCTCTCATTGGCTCCTCGAAGGGGTAACGGAGGCCAGATTCTATTCGCGGCGGGAAGAGGTGTCAATTAAGCACTCGATGAGAGGCGATAGCATGGCAGCGGGCCCAACGGAGTCGCGCAACGTCCAAACTCCAGCGTCCTCACATTGTCAGGACTACCACCTGCCTGTGGGATCCTTATCAGGGCCGCTTTCATCATCACGCTGCCCGGTCGATGTCCGAGAGGTGGCTTTGCGAATGACGGACCGCTGCTTGTCGGCATTTTGTCCACACCGACCTTTGTGATAAAACGCATGCCAATGAGGAACCGGCTCTTCCCTCTTCTGCTTCTTCTTTCGGTCTTGCCTCCTCTCCCGACTGCCAAAGCGACGGGGGCGAGCAGGCGCATCGCATCGTACAAGATCGATGCCCAACTCAAACTGGATGAACGCAGACGCCCGTCCATCGTTGAGGGGAGTGCGCGACTCGTCTGGTTCAATGATTCCGTGGATACAATCAACGACCTCCAGTTCCACCTCTATCTCAACGCCTTCAGGAACGAAAAGAGCTCTTTCTTTCGCGAGTCGGGTGGTCAGTTGCGCAACGACCGGTTCGCCCCGGGAGAATGGGGCGGGATCGAACTCAAGGAGATGAAGCTTGGGGGATCTGAAGACCTGCTCAAAACCGCGGAGTTCATTCAACCTGATGACAACAATTCCGACGATCAGACTGTCCTCCGTGTCAGACCTTCACGTCCTGTCAACCCGGGCGAGACTATCACCCTCGACATGGTCTTCACTTCACGTCTCCCTCGTGTCTTTGCGCGCACCGGGTACTGGGGGACGTTCGCGATGGTCGGCCAGTGGTTTCCGAAGATCGGGGTCTGGGAGACGACCGGTGAGCGACGACGACAAAAACCCGACTGGAATTGTCACCAGTTTCACGCCAACACCGAGTTCTACGCCGATTTCGGGGTCTACGATGTCAACCTGA
>JANNRD010000199.1:0-4856 GCA_031401095.1 Acidobacteriota bacterium | reverse complement strand
CACCCTCATGCGCCTCCGCCCCCCGCCCAAGCACGCGGGCACCGTGGTCTCGGCGGTTTACCCGAGCGCGGCGGTCCTCCCGGAAAACCTGCTGAAATTCTACCTCCACTTCAGCGCGCCCATGCGCCGAGTTACCGATCCACTGCCGGCCGAGACGAGTCTTGTTTCGATAACGGGTACCGGAGTGTTCTCTCTGCCTGGGGCCTGCAGCTTTGCGGCGGGTCTCCCGGTGGGAACGGTGACGTGTAACGCAACGCCAGGTGGATTCATGGCGCCAGGCCCCGTATCAACCATCACGATAGTGGTCCATGTTGATTCTGGCGCCGTTGGTCCAAACATCGGACCCAACACAGCCACAGTGAACTGGACGAACCCGGCGGCATCGACTGCAAGCTCTGCTGCGATTGTTGTGGCACTTGCGAGGGAGGCCGACCTCCAACTTGACAAGACCTGCGCTCCGTCGACGATCGCGGGTTCGAATTTCGATTGCACGATCAAGATCAAGAACGCTGGACCAAGCGACGTCAAGGGCAGCGTGGCGGGAGAACCCAGTCAGCCTGGCAGCGTCTTCATATTGGATACATTGCCTGCTGGCGGTCTTTACGTCTCGTCTCAGATAGTGGGCGCCGGCGGATTCACCTGCTCCTTTACCGCTCCGATCGTGACGTGCCTGAACGCTGGCGGTAACGCCGGTAACATTCCGCTTGGCGGCGAAGCGACACTGGTTATCAAGTCGACAACGCCATCGAACATTCCGGCGGGTACGAACTGGTGCGATACCGCGCGCATCGGGATCAATCCGCAACTCCATCCCGCTCCGGTTCCGGTTGATCCGAACGGCAGTAACGACGTCGACACGGCCTGTGCCCTGGTGCAGACCTCAGCTGACCTGACGGTGTCGAAGACGTCGGCTCCAGTCGTAGATCCGGATGGTGCAGGGCCATTGGCTCCAGTGGCTCTTCCGATCGTTGGACCGAACGTACCGCCAGGCTCAGTCAATGCTGGCGGCTACCTCCGCTACGATGTTCCGATTGGAAACAACGGACCATCTGACGCGATCAACGTCATGCTGAGCAATGTCGTACCGGGGAATACAGCCTTTGTCGGCGCGCTCACAACGGGCCCTGCTTTTGTGCCGGCAGCGCAACCACCGGCGAATCCGTTTACATTCACCATCCAGGCAGTAGATACGGTGGCTCCGCTTGGACCAAACGTCAATATCACGTGTACTGTGCTTGGCGGCGGCGGGAGCCAGCAGATATTCTGCCGTCCCCAGGGTAATGGAGCCCTCGTGCCGCCGTACGCTGACGGGATTCTGCCCGCGGGTTATAGCGCTCAGTTGACGTTCTTTGTGAAGGTCAACGAGTCGGTGACAGGTGGCACGGTCGTGACTGATCCGGCGATTATTACTTCGGGTCTCTGTCCGAATGGAACGGGCCCGGTACCACCGGTCTTCCCGCCGGTGACGTGCCCTGGCACGCCCGATCCGAACACATCGAACAACGTCAGCCCGACGACGTCAAACGTTGTTGTCGCGTCGTCCAACCTGGCGATCACCAAGATCGTGCAGTCAGCGGTGACAGCGGCCAGCAATCCGAATCAAACCGGACCGGTAGGTCCGGCGACACCCCCGAATGGTGCGGTCGCGACGGGAACAGCGGTTCTGCCCGGCACGGTCATGACCTACCGTTTGACCATCACGAACAACGGCCCATCGGATGTTTCGACTATCCGTTTGACCGATGTTCTTCCATCGGGCCTCGAGACACCTCCGGGACGCGTCCTGGGTGTCAAGTACATCTCCGTCAGTCCCGTGCTTCCTTCAGGTGCGATCTTCACTTGTGCCGCGCCGACGGGCATCAACCCGGCGAACAACCCGCAGAGCAATGGCGGCTCACTTGTGTGTACCGCACCGACGCTCTCGGCAAACGCGCCAAACAACGTGGCTGCGATTGACGTCACGGTCTTTATTGACCCGGCAACAAAAGCCAATCTTGTCAATACCGCGACGGTCGATGCGACGCTCAACAACTTCAATCAACCGGTCTCCGGGACGACGGTCTTGACGACACCGGTCGCGGCGACTTCCGATCTGGCTTTGACGAAGACCCATACAAACGCCGCTGGCGTCTTGAACGGTCCAGTCATTGCTGGAACAACCTTCACGTACGCAATAACCTTGACCAACAATGGTCCAAGCGCGGCGCAGATGACCAGCATGATCGACACGCTGCCACCTTTCCAGAAGGTGACCAATATCGCGATTGCGCAGTCACCGAATGGCAATGGAGCACCGAGCTTTAGTTGCACGGGCGTGCCTGCCATTGGCTCGCCAGGAAACACGACAAGCGTCTCCTGTGCGGCGGCAGAACTGCCACCAAACAAGAACGCAGACAATACCGTCAATCCAGCGGGCACCGTAGTATTTACATTGACCGTGGTACAAGATCAGTTGACGCCGCAGCCGGTGCCGGTGAGCTACATCAATTCCGTCTCGGCCACTTCGATGTCGACGGATCCCAACCCCGGCAACAACACGAACGTGACGCAAACGGTTCCCATCGGCTTCGTGGCGGACCCCGACACGTTGACGCTTAAGAAGGTCGACTCTCCGGATCCGGTGATCGCGGGGACGAACCTGACCTACACGATCACTGCAACGAACAACGGGCCATCGGCGGCTCTCAACTTCAGGGTCAGCGATGTGTTGCCAGCTAACCTGCGGTTTGTCTCCGCGGTGGCATCGCCGGGTGCGACGCTTGTCGCGCCTGCGTTTGACACGACGGGGCTGGTAGAGGCGACGTGGGATGTCGCGGGTGGCACACCTGGGGGTCTGACGGCAGTAGGTGTTGTCCGAACGGTGACCATCGTCACGAGGGTTTGTCCGGATGTGACGTGTAACACGGTCATCTCAAACACGGCGACGTCTAGCTCGTTGACACCCGACGGGCAGGTGATCAACAACAGCGATACCGCGACAACGACCGTTCAATCACAGTCTGATCTGTCGATCACCAAGACCGACTCGCCTGATCCGGTGAAGCCGAGCTTTGGTGTCACAAACCAGTATCTGACCTACACGATTGTGGTCGCGAATGCTGGTCCATCCAACAGCGCGAACACGGTAGTCACGGATGTCCTGCCGCCAGGCTTCACGATCCTCAGCACGAGCTCGACCATTCCGGGCACGGTCTTCACGGAGACTGTGGGTGGCGCGACTGGTGATCAAATCACGGTGACTGCCAATCTTGGTATCCTGGGAGCAGCTAATCAGTGCGCGAGTACTCCGCGACCGACCTCCGGGACGATCGTGATAGTTGCCAGGGTACCGATCAAGTTCCCGAACAGGCTTGTTACCAACACGGCGACGATCGTCTCAGGCAACTGTCTGCCGGATTTGAATCCGGCTGACAATACGGCGACTGCGATCACGGAAGTGTCACAGGAGCCGCAGGGTGCCAGTGCTGGCCTCGCCTGGCCCGCAGTTTCCGAAGCAAGCGATGATAAATCGGGCTCAGTACTCTTCTTCCCGCTTTACACATCGGATCCTTCGGTTCCGGCACAGCAGAACACGACGATCTCGTTAACCAATACGGCGATCTATGATTCGGCTACAGTTCACCTCTTTGTGGTGGACGGATCGACCTGTTCGGCTCAGGATGTCTTTATCTGCCTGACGCCGAATCAGACAATCTCATTCCTGGCTTCTGACTTTGATCCGGGCGTGACGGGCTACATCGTCGCGGTTGCGGTCAATCCGAACAGTGGCCGGCCGATCTCGCACAACTGTCTTGTCGGAGACGCATACGTCAAGTACTCGGCGGGTCACCGCGCGGGTTACGGGGCGGTTGCGGTCTCGACACTTCTCAATAACCCAGCGGGAGTGGATCCGTTGTCATCGACAGCTCTGCTGAAGTTTGACGGCATCCACTACAACCGCCTGCCGCGCATTCTGGCCATCGATGGCATACCTTCACCTGGTGAGGGGAATTCGACCCTGATTTCGCTGATGGCAGTTGGGGGTGACTTCTCATTGGGCGGTGCAAGGTTGGGCTCACTGACCGGCAACCTGTTTGACGATCGTGAGAACAACTACAGCTTTAATGAACCCGCGCCGAACTGCATGTTCACTAGGGTGTTGAGCGACAGCTTCCCGCGGACCTTCACTCCATTTAGTGGAGTCGTCGCTCCGGCGCACAGTGGCTGGATGAAGATCAGGTCCTTTAGTGATATCGGCATCCTCGGAGTCATGCTCAACGTTAACCCGAACGCTCAGTCCACCAGCAATGCCTTTAACAACGGGCGGCTGCTGCACGGCATGACGTTGACCGATAGATCGACTTTGACGATCCCGGTTGACATCCCAGAGTGTCGCTAAGTCACTTTGTGGGACGGTAGGCTAGTAGAGGAGGCCAGGGCGGCAACGTCCTGGCCTCGTTTTCTTTCGGATTCCGCCCAATCGCAATGCAAATACAACCGAGGGCTCCATCCTTTTTCGGGGGTGGGTCTTGGAGTGCTGGTCATGACGCAGTCGGAACGAATCAATCGAGTGCAGGCGCCAATCATCCCGATCGTCTCCGAGATGATTCGCCAAACACCGGGGACCATCTCGCTTGGTCAGGGTGTCGTCTCATACGGCCCCCCAGGAGAATCACTCGCGCAGGTCAGGCTCTTTCACGAGCAACGCGAACTTCACAAGTATCAGGCTGTCTACGGTGTTCCCGGTCTGATCCGTGGCATCGAGAAAAAGCTTGAAGCCGAGAATGGGATCGAGATTGCTGACCATTCGAGGATCGTTGTCACAGCGGGCGGGAACATGGCCTTCGTCAATGCGCTTCTCGCGATTGTCGATCCCG
>JANNRD010000198.1:0-1993 GCA_031401095.1 Acidobacteriota bacterium | reverse complement strand
GCGCGAGAGCGATCGAGGCGCTGGGAAAACTCGCGAGCCTGCCAGCCTCAGACACTGCGTTGACGGAAAAGATCAGTCGACGGCTGATCGGCGAATTGAGTGCCCCTGGAGCCTCGTTGACCGCCGATCAACGCCAAGTGGTTGGCCTTTCGATGACGGCTTTGATGCGGTTGCGAAGCCCCTCGGCCGTCGGCCCATTGTCGCACCAGTTGAGCTCATTCGATCCTCATCTGCGCGCTCAGGCCGCGAACGCCTTGTTCCGGATACGACGTCCGATCGCTTCTGCGCTACCACAATTGCTCGTCGCGGCTCGTGATCGGGACGCTGATGTCCGCGCTAACGCCGCGCGCACCCTTGGGATGATCACCGATCGAAGCGCTTTCGATGCCTTGCTGAAGTTGCTTGTGGACCGCGATGAGCGCGTGCGTGTCAGTTCCGTGCGCGGACTCGCATCATTTGGAGATGCCGGCGCCACCGAGCACTTGATCGAGACGGGTGAGCCGCTTCTCAAGAAGGTGCGCAACAACCAGTCACCGGAAATTAACCTGCTGCTTGAGATTTCGGCCGCGCTCGGGGCGCTCAAGGATGTGAGTGCAGTTCCGTTCCTGCTCAAGTTGAGAGGAGCGACGGGCGTTGGCGCAAATCCAGAGGTCGAGACTGCTCTCGCCAGGCTCGATCCGTCGGCTTTTCTTGAACCGCTGATGGAGATTGGTGTGTTGCACTGGCGGCAGGTCTCGAACCTATCCCAGGGCCTGGGCGAGATCAGTTCGGAGCGAGCGACTCCGTTGCTCGTGAAGTTCCTTGCGGAGGCCGATCGGGGCAGCTTCGCCCCGACGGCGGTTCCGGCAATCTTGCGTGCCATGCGGAAGGTGAAGCTGGCAGGGCTGACTGAAGTGCTGCAGCAACGCCTCTCCGCGCGAGACGTGATTGTTCGCGCGACTGCGGCGCAGCTTCTCAGTGAGGCAAAGGATGATCTGACTTTGAAGAGCCTGATCAGCGCGCTTGGGCTTTCAAGGGCGGACGTGCCGCATGATGCGCGATTAGCGATTGTCGAAGCAATCAGTGGTTTCAAGTCAGAAGGGGCGGTCGAGGCAATCAGGTCGACGCTCAGGGACAGCAACTATCTGATTAGAAAACAGGCGATCGAAGCCCTGGGGAAGCTGGGAGTAGACCGAACGGAGATGAGGGCGGAGCCGGTGGGCACTCTTCGCAATCGGGCGTTCTATGATGCGGTTGCGCGGCGCGCTGGTCGACCATTAATCGCGGTGATTGAGACGGACAAAGGGAGAATAACGATCGAGCTGTTGACGGCTGACGCGCCACTGACGGTCGAGAACTTCGTTGGATTGGCGCGACGGAATTACTTCAACGGGCTGACATTTCACCGGGTTGTGGCGAACTTCGTCATCCAGGGTGGTGATCCGCGGGGGGATGGTGGAGGTGGGCCAGGTCACCAGATCCGTTGCGAGGTTAATCTCCGTCCGTATCTGCGTGGGACGATCGGGATGGCGCTTTCTGGCAAGGATACAGGTGGCAGCCAGTTTTTTGCGACACACTCACGCCAACCGCATTTGGATGGAGGGTATACCGTATTTGGCCGGGTGGTCGAGGGATCGGAGGTCATCGACCGCGTCACACGCGGAGATGTGATTCGGCGTGTGACCATCCGGGCGAAGCCACAGGGGCTGCAGAAAAGCCCGCCCGGGCTTCGCCTGACGGTGCGGAGAATGCCGTCCTGAGCAGACGGTGGTGTCAAATCTTTTGTGTAAACGGTTCGGTTCAAGTTTGGGTTTTCCTCTGCTTGAGCAGAGGGAAGCGCCCGCTTCCCCTTAAGAGCCCTCCCAGCCGAAGCGAGGAGGGCAGTCAAGGATTGCGAGTCTTCGAGCGACCGCGAAGCGGGCGAAGCTCCTTGACGGCCCCCGCAGCGGAGGCTATCCGAATTCCGTCGGCAGCCGGCCCTCATAGATGATCGCGAATCGGTTCAATGCTGCTT
>JANNRD010000197.1:0-3765 GCA_031401095.1 Acidobacteriota bacterium | reverse complement strand
AACCCTCGACCGGCTCTACTACGGCGCCGTTGGCATGGGCGCGTTCATCGAGGAGAAGTGGTCAACCAAGCGATTGCGCGTTGCGCAGGTCAATGACTTCTCAAAGATGAGCATCGCGGTCAGCCGGTCGCACCACAGCAGTACCGTTGATCGTATCTGCGAAAAACTCGGTGTCAGCTACAAGATTCGATCCGGAAGCGTCGGCCTCAAGTTCGGCTTGATCGCGGAGGGACGGGCTCACCTTTATATCCACTCGACCTCGCGGACCAATCAGTGGGACACTTGCGGACCTGAGGCGATCCTCCGTGCTGCCGGCGGGATGATCACTGATCTGAAAGGTGAGCTACTTAGTTACAATCGCCCCGAGATCCGCAATCTCCAGGGAATTGTTGCAAGTAACGGAACGCGACATGCCGACATACTCCGCGCTGCGAGTAAGCCAGCGCAGTGATCCTGCCAGCAACCTCGCCGGAGTCGTGACGCAGATGAGATCGCTTACACGCCCAACCTCATCATCGTCGTCTGCATGACTGCGATTAACGTCGCACTTCCGCCCTCCATCGCATTCACTTCGCCAATGCAAAGAGTCAAGGTGCGACCGGGTCTGACGACCCGGCCAGTAGCTACAAACTTCTCACCACGAGCGGGCGCGACGAAATTGACCTTGTACTCAACGGTCAAGACGCCTGAGTCTGCAGGCATGAGGCTGAGAGCTGCATATCCACACGCGGAATCGACGATGGCGGTCGTGATACCGGCGTGAAGATAGCCGTCCTGCTGCGTCAGATCATCTCTGAAGTCCAGCTCGATCTCGACTTGACCAGGACTGACCGACGAAAGCCACGCGCCGATCGTCGCCATGACGCGTTGCAGCGCAAAGCTCGAGCGTATTCGCATTTCGTAGTTCGTATCGCGAGGTTCGAACCGTTGCATACGCTTCGCAAACGCGATTGGAATCAGCCTTGCGGCGTATAGCCCAGCACGATGTCAAACCGTGCTGCAAGCAGATCGGAACCTGCCTGGATTGGCGAGAAATTGATGATCACCGATTCACGGGCCTTCGGATCCGTAATCGCCTTGAGAACCTGGTCCTGCGCGTTGCCGGGATGTCCTTTGATATAGCACTGCGTCGTGAACTTGTTGGCCTTCTTCATTTTGACTGCAAAATGAATGTGCGGAGCCCGGCCTGGGTATGGAACGGGTCTGATCGTGCGGAAGAGGTATTCACCCGTCGAGCCCGTCATGAAACGGCCAAACCCCTGGAAATTTGCATCGCGCTTCTCGCGATTGCTGGTTCCCGAGTGAAGATACGCGCCGTTGTTGTCCGCCTGCCAGATCTCGACCACAGCGCCCCTTATCGGATCACCACGACCGTCAAGTAACCGCCCGCTGAGATAGGTCACCGCACCGACGCCCGGGCTGATCGCATCGTTGATCACCAGCAGGTCGTTATCGGTGTCCAGAGGCAGCTTGTCCGGATAGAATGGCCCCTCGGTCTGCGACGGAGTCTGGATCAGCTTCTGTGCGAATTCGCCGGGTCGAGAGAAAGCGTTGCTCCGAAGCGCCCCGAGAGTTCCGAGGGTCCCGAGAGCGCCGAGAGTGATGCTGCCGCCGAGAAAACGGCGTCTGGTGTAGAGCGTCCGATTGTCGTTCATTACTTAGCCTCCTGTGATCGAGTCTTTACTAGAATGGTTCATCCGCGGTGGGCCCGTAGATCGAAGGAACGGTTGATCCCATTGGCCGCAGATATGTTGAGAGTTGTCCACGGTGATGCACCTTATCAAACAGGAACTCCCATGCGAAGTCGAAGCCCTTGGCCCGAAATAGCTCCTTCTCGCCGACATTAAACGGCAACTCCTTCTCCCAGGCAGCCTCGTCGAGCGCTCTCAACCTTGCGGTCACGTCGTCGTGATACCCGTCATAGGCATCGAGGATTTCCTGGACTGTCGTAGGAGTTGCGGTCTCCGCCCAATCCAGTCTTGCGTTCCCCAGACCCTCGACGAGTATCTTCTCTTCCATGACAATCAGCCAGGCAATCTCGCGGGCAGTGCGAGATTTTGGCTCTGGCTTGTAGTCCGACGTTGCCTCCGGAATTCGCGAAATCACCTTCCGCGTCGCGGGGGCCTCTTTCTCCCAAAAGTGCAGGAACAGCGCTTTCTGATCCATTTGATCGCTCCCTCTTCTGTAACCCAACTTGCCAAATTGCGCGAGACTCCCGTCAGCGTATTGCTACATCGAACCTTCGTCGGCCGACGGCCCATAAATCGAAGGAACAGGAAGGTTGTTGAGTCGCAGGTAGACGCCGAGTTGGGCTCGATGGTGGATCATATGATTCATGACAAAGCTCCGCACAACTGCGATTCGGGGCAGCGTCATAACGGCCCGCCCGTTGGAGAGCAGTGTCCACGGTTTGAGGAGTTCCTCATCGCTCGCACCCGCAATCGCGGCGCGCGCCGAGGCGACGTTCTTATCGAATGCCTCAAGCACCGCGTCAATCGAAGGCAAGGGTGGGAATTTGACAGGTTGACCACCCGGCGCGACATCGAATGAATCAGATACTAGCGTCAGACTCGCCCAGCCCGGAAGGTTGGCCAGGTGCGATGCGAGCCCTCCCATTGCGAAGGACTTCTCGTGAGGCACCCAGGCGAGTTTGTCGTCCGGAACCCGATCGAGCGTCTTCCGGGTGTTTGCCATCTCTTGATCGAACTCAGGCAAAAGAGAGTTACCGATTGCCATTCCTACTCCTCCTTCTCCGGTGGTTGTGTTTGTATTTACTTCGTCTACGTCGACGACGTCCGGATACTATGACCCTTGCCGGAGTCGCTTCAAGAGTTGAATCTGACCGGCATGATACAGGTCGTGCACTCCCGCGCCGAGGATCAGTCCTCGAAATGTGAACTTGCTCCCTCGCGGCCGCTCATCAAGTCGTTGCGCATCAAACTCCTGGACCGCGTGGGTCAACTTGAGATGAAGGTCTCTCAGCAATCGCACATCTGCCTTCAATTCGAGCTCGGTGCCTTCAGCAGCTCTCGCGAACCAGTTCGAGCCCTTTAATGGAAAGGAACCCTTTGGCTCGCCGGTTAAACGCCGACAGACCGCGTACTTCCAATAGGCGGCGTGAACAACGATCTCCCAGATATTGTGCCGACCTCTCGCTGGTCGCCAGGCAGCCTCATCGGGCTTGAGGCGACGAATGGAACCGAGCAGGTTCGTACCGTGCCACGAGCGCTGGTCGAAAGCCTCGTTAAGATGCATCAATAGAATGTCCTTTTCAGACATGGTTCTATTCGACTGCCGCTCGTCTGGCGGCCATCGCGCTCAGCAACTCGCTCCGATCTTTCTTCCGTTCGTTATATCCAGCCTCGTCGTATGGGTTCAGCTTCTCGAGCCAAATATCTTCGAGGAGTACAATGTCTTCCTGATAGTCGTGCTGTAGCCCTTCCCTTGGGGCAATCACATCAAGGATCTCGAAAGCGAATGCGTCTCGGCCGACCTCATTCCATTCCTTCTGAAGCCTGAAATTTGGATGCTTGCCAATTCTCAACTGGAACTCGTGCCGGTTGAAAATGGCCCCCAGATTGAGCGTACCTCCAACAAGGACTCGGTCGTTGACAGTGTTGCGGATCTGATAGACACCCATCCGACGTGGCGTTTCGAGATAGGCCTTTTTTAGCGCTTTCTTCTGGTCGTCCACGTTTCTTCTCCTGCCCGGCCAAGCGTGGTCTTTCGGCGCAGGTTCAGAGTACAGGCTTTAGCCTGCTTCCT
>JANNRD010000196.1:0-5573 GCA_031401095.1 Acidobacteriota bacterium | reverse complement strand
TGTGGTGACGGGGACGGCGCCAGCGTCGGGAAGTGTGGTCAACACAGTGGTGGTCGCAGCGCCGATGGGAGTGACGGATCCGAACCCGGCGAACAACACGAGCACGGTGACGACGGCGATCCAGACACCGACGGCAACGGCGGATGTTTATGCGATCAAGACAGGGCCGGCGACGGTGTTGCCAAACGGGATACAGAGCTACAAGGTGATTGTGGGCAACTCTGGTCCAGCGGGCGTCATCAACGCGACGTTCAAGGACGACGTGCCGGCCATCCTGACGAATGTCACGTGGACATGCGGCGCAGAGACCGGCGGGGCGAGCTGCGGAACAGCGGCAGGGGTCGGCAATGCGATCTTGACGAATATTGCGAGTCTACCGGCCAAAAGCACCGTGACCTTCACGATCAACACGACGGTGCCGCCATTGGGTCAATGGGTCAATAGCGCGACTATCACGCCGCCAGTGGGAACTGACGACGCGGATCCGACGGACAACATCGCAGGGCCGGTGATCACGAACCTGATCGTGGTTGCGGACCTGGCGGTGACGAAGACGGATGGAAGCGCGACCTACACACCTGGCGGGACGACGACGTACACTATCGTGGTCACAAACAATGGGCCAGATGGCGTCATTGGGGCTTCTGTGACAGACAGCATCCCGGTCGAGGTGACGATGTGGGCGTGGGCCTGCAGCGGAGCAACGGGCGGAGCGACGGGTTGCACGGCGGCGGGGAGCAACTCGGCCGACTTCACCGACGCAGTGGATCTGCCAGCTAACTCCTCGATTACTTACACCGTGACGGCGCAGACAGGGCCGGGAGCGGCTACGAATCTGGTGAACACTGTGGTGGTCGCAGTTCCAGTGGGGGCTATTGATCCGACCCCGGACGACAATTCGGCAACAGATACAGACACGCCATTGCCGATTACTGACTTGAGCATCGTCAAGAGCGTCGCACCGGCGGTGGTCTTGCCGGGTGATACGATGACGTACACGATTGTTGTGTCAAATGCTGGACCGAGCACGGCGCTCGATGCGGCAGTAACCGATTTGTTCCCAAGCCAGTTGGTTAGTTCAACGTGGACTTGCTTGGCGTCGGCTGGTTCAAACTGCAGCGTGGGGGCTGGGGCCGGAGACATCAGCACGACGGTGAATCTCTTGCCTGGTGGCACGGCGACCTTTGCGGTGACGGCCAAGGTCTCCCTGGATGCCGTCGGGGGAGCGATAAACAACACCGCGACCGTCGCACCGCCTCCTGGGGTGATGGACCCGGATCCTAACAACAACAGCTCCACCGCGACCAACAACGTCGCCAAGACACCGTTGGGTGTTGGACCTGGCCCGACCTTCCCGCCCCATTCCGAGCTCAGCGATCAGAAGGCGGGTTCGGTTCTGGTGTATCCGATCTATACATCCAATCCTGCGAACCGGAGTCAGCAGGATACGCGGATGAGCATCACAAACATCGATGCTCAGCGAAGCATTACGGTCCATCTTTTCTTTGTGGACGGGACGACGTGCAGCATTGCAGACACGTTCATATGCCTGACACCCAATCAGACCGCGTCGTTCCTGGCTTCCGATATGGATCCCGGTTCAACCGGTTACCTCGTCGCGGTGGCCGTCGATGCGAGGGGTTGCCCCGCGATCTGCAACCAACTGATTGGCGAAGAGTACGTCAAGTTCACGTCGGGTCATTTCGCGAGTCTTGGTGCTGAAGCGATCTCGGCTTTGGCGGGTCTCGAGAACGATCCTGTCTGCAACAGCGCCTCGACGACTGCGACGCTGAAGTTCGACGGCGTCAGTTACAACCGTCTTCCACACACCCTTGGCCTTGACAGCATTCCAAGTCGTGCGGAAGGGAACGACACGATGCTGATCCTCAACCGGATCGGAGGGAACCTGACATCGGGGGCCCTGCCGCTCGGACCGATCTTCGGCGTCCTTTACGACGACTTCGAAAGCGCGCACAGTTACAACTTGCCAGGGGGCGTGTGCCAACTGAGGAGTTCGCTGACGAATGATTTCCCGCGCGTCGTCCCACGGTTCGAGGATGTTATTCAGGCCGGTCACACAGGGTGGATGAAGATGTGGCTCGCGAATGGTGGTGCGATGCTCGGGGCTTCGATCAATTACAACCCCAACTTCAACACCGCAGGAGGCGCATTTAACGAGGGTCACAACCTTCACACGCGGACCCTCACGGATGGTGCGACGCTGGTCATCCCGGTCTTCCCGCCGCGCTGCTAGGAGCTATCAACGCGGTCATTTTTCCGCGCGAGTAAGAGCCACCCAACCTTTGACCAGGTGACGACGTCGAAAAGACGACGTCGTCACCTGCTTCGTTCAGCCATGAACAGCCAGGTATTTCCCCTTGCTGGAGGTGTGCTGCGTCGCCTTCGGCGGACGCAGACGGCACGCAACTGCCAATCAGGCCCAATACCGGGATCCGATAACGTCACAACCTCGAGCGAACCATGTGCCGACCAATGGTCTCAAACTGCTGTTGGCCAGGCCGTTGATGGTGTAGTTTGGCAAGGAGCGGCCGTCTTGAATTGCGGCGCCTTGTCAGCAGCTTTCTGAATGGGGCTGCCCGCGAAATTACACCGTTGAGCGAACCGCTTCAGTTTTGGTTTTGTGGCCAGCGCTGTAGTATGGTTTTTTGTCACTTTGCCTGAGGGAAGAGAGAACCTGCGACCGTGAAGAGTGACAGCATCAGCCCTCCCACAGCTGGCGGACTTCAAGCGAGAGTGCGCGCGATGTTCGATCCTCGGTACGGGTCGATCCGTCGTCTCATGCGGCGGTTGATTCCGTTTGAGCTGCGACGTCGATTCGTGCGATTTGTTCGGAGGCGGTTGGGCGCAGCCTGGTGGGAGGCGATAGCCAGTCAGTCAGCATCGCAGAGGGCCTTGCAGAGTGTGCTCGAGCGATCCGCTCCGCAGACTTTCGATGTCATCTGCTTTCCAATCATCGACTGGGATTTCCGCTACCAGCGACCACAGCAACTGATGACGCAGTTTGCGCTTGCTGGTCACCGTGTTTTCTATGTCCGCCCGACCTTCCGCAGACACGGTGCGGCCTTCGAAATCTCAGTCAAAGGCCCAAATCTCTACGAAGTTTCCCTTTTTGGGCCCGATCGAAACCTCTACACAGATAAGCTGAGCAGTGCGGATGTGACGCAGCTTCTTTCGTCGCTCGCCGCGTTACGCCGGGATCTCTCGCTCGCGGCGACGGCGATCATGGTGCAGCTTCCCTTCTGGCGTCCTCTGGTGAAAGCGGCACGAGCACAGTTCGGCTGGCCGATCACCTATGACTGCATGGACTTTCATGCCGGGTTTTCCACCAATCGCCCCGAGATGCTTGAAGAAGAGAAGGACCTCATCCTTTCAGCGGATTGTACGCTGGTTTCGTCGCGGTTTCTTGAGCGAGAGGTCGGAGGCGAGGCGCGCCGCAGGCTGCTCTTGCGGAATGCGTGTGATTACGATCACTTCGCGCGCGTCGGCGAGCGAACACCAACGACACCTCCGATGATCGGATACTACGGTGCGATCGCTGACTGGTTCGATACAGATCTTGTAGCCGATCTGGCCGAGCGACATCCGGAATGGAGATTCGTTCTCATCGGTTCAACCTTCAGTGCTGATCTGAACCGCCTCCACAGACTCTCCAACATCTCGATGGTCGGAGAACAGCCCTACAGCGAACTTCCGGGTTGGCTTGAGCAGATCGATGTGCTCCTTTTGCCGTTTGTCCGCAAGCCACTGACCGAGGCGACGAATCCAGTCAAGGCCTACGAAATACTGGCCGCAGGCAAGCCGCTGGTTTCCGTGCCGATTGCCGAGATGATTGAGCTGTCACCGCTCGTGCAACTGGCATCGACTGTCTCGGAGTTCGAGGAGGAGATCGCAAGAGCGCTCGCAGGAAACGACGCGGGGGCGATTGAGGCGCGGCGTGCTTTTGCACGTCAGCATACATGGCGCAAGCGGTTCGAGATTCTTGAGCCAGTACTGCGGGAGACGTTCCCGCTCGCCTCGATCGTCATCGTCACCTACGACAACCTTGAGCTCAACCGGCTCTGTCTACAGAGCTTGTTGACCAACACGAATTGGCCCAACTTTGAGGTCATCGTCGTCGACAATGCCTCGACCGACGGGACCGCGGAGTTCCTCAAGGAGGCTGCTGAGCAGCATCGCAATCTGCGCGTCATTCTCAACGAAACAAATCGAGGGTTTGCGGCTGCCAACAATCAGGGCCTGACGACGGCTCTCGGGCAGTATCTGGTCCTGCTCAACAATGATACCGCCGTGCCGCGTGGCTGGCTCTCAGCGCTCATCCGGCATTTGTCACTTGACGAAACCATCGGCATCATCGGACCGGTAACAAATGAGGTCGGCAACGAGGCAAAAGTTGCCGTTCAATACTCAAACCTCGCCGAGATGCCCGCGTGGGCGGCGGAGTACACCCGTCAGCACGATGATCAGGTATTCGCCATTCCGATGCTCGCGATGTTTTGTCTCGCCATGCGGCGGAAAGTCTTCGAGGAGGTCGGGCCGCTTGACGAGCGTTTTGGCATCGGCATGTTCGAGGATGATGACTATGCGCGCCGCGTTGCTGCCGCTGGCTATCAGATCCGGTGTACGCGTGACTCATTCGTCCATCACATCGGGAGCGCATCCTTCAGGAAGCTCTCTGGCGATGACTACTTTCAGTTGTTCGACCGGAATCGCCGCCTCTATGAAGAGAAGTGGGGTGAGCTGTGGCAGCCGCACGAGGACGACAGCGCAAAAGGGCAGGTGCTGCCGTTACGGGCGCGGCTTGAGGAGATCGTCGCGGGCGTGCAAGGAGGGGCGAGGGAGACCTTTGTGTTTCTCCCGAGTGAGGGATGGCAGGTCGACGAAGCCAGCCAGATCGTCAGCATCGCACGCGCATTGTCGGAAGAGAGATGTCTTGTCTTCTTCGACTGCTCCGGGAGCCGTCGGGATCAGTTTTTCGGCTTCCAACAGGTCTCGCGATTCCTGTTTCTCTATCGCGGCCCGACCGGCGTTCTCGAAGGACTACACCGGCCTGTGGTCTGGGCGAGGGCGTACCATTGGTCGATTCTCGAGCGGTGGAAAGACGCACGCATCATCTACGACTGCGTGTCTGATCTGACGCAACGGTTCAAGGAAGGGCATGCGAAGCTGATCGAGACTGCCCTCATACATACGTCTGAAGCAGATGCTGATTCACCATTGGAAGTCGCTCGACTCGTCCTCAAGCAATTGTCTACCCCGACATCAATCTCGGAGAGCAACGCAAAGGGGAGCATGGAGGCCGGCTGAGAGGGTCGAAGAGGATGAGAAACGACGAGAACGTCGACCCTGACCGAGGTCTGCCTCTCGCATCCGGTCGCACGGCGGGCTCGAAGAACGGCCTCAGAGAGGCTTCCGTCGTCGCGGGTTCGCTGTGGGTTGTCGCGATGGCGATCTGGTATGTGTGGACGGGCGCCGTCACTTTCCTCAAGCTCGGCGATCGGGTCCCATTCCGCAGTGATTCGCGTTGGATGATCGCGTTGCTGGCAGTGGTTCTC
>JANNRD010000195.1:0-13127 GCA_031401095.1 Acidobacteriota bacterium | reverse complement strand
TCAAGTGCTCATGCTCGCCTCGAACAACATCCTCTCTCCCGCTTCGGGACAACCAGTCGCCGTTCCAACACAGGACATCGTCCTCGGCTGCTACTACCTGACGAGGTCAATGGAGGGTGCCCGCGGTGAAGGCCGAGCCTTCGCCAATTACGATGAAGTGCTCCTCGCGCTCGACGCCAAGGAAGTTACAACACAGACAAAGATTCGCATGCGATATGAGGGGCGGTTGATCGACCTCGACGTCGAACGCGATACTCAGGACATCGTCAAAGCGACCGTCCACAATGTCAAAGGACGAACGATCAACACGACGGTCGGTCGGGTGATCTTTAATGACCACCTGCCCAAGGAGATGCCTTACATCAATGGCTTGATGAAGAAGAAGGGGCTCCAGAACCTGGTCCACTACTGCTTCCTGCGCTTCGGGCACCCAAATACGGTGCAGATGCTCGACGAACTCAAGGAGCTCGGGTTCAGGCACGCGACTACGGCTGGGATCTCAATCGGCATCGACGACCTCGTGACGCCCAAGGACAAGCCGATGCTTGTCTTGTCGGCCGAGAATGAGGTAGTCAAGGTCGAGCAACAGTACAAGGACGGCGTCATCACCAACGGCGAACGCTACAACAAGGTGATTGCAATCTGGTCGGAGATGACCGAGAAGGTTGCCGATGAGATGTTCAAGGAGATGCAGCGCCGCGAGCGGGAGACGCACGAACTGAACCCGATCCTGATCATGGCTGACTCAGGTGCGCGCGGTAACCAGCAACAGATTCGTCAGCTTGCTGGAATGCGCGGCCTCATGGCCAAGCCCTCGGGAGAAATCATCGAGACTCCGATTCGCGCGAACTTCCGCGAAGGCCTCGACGTGCTCCAGTACTTCATTTCGACACACGGAGCTCGCAAGGGTCTTGCGGACACGGCCCTCAAGACTGCCGACTCTGGTTATCTGACGCGCCGTCTGGTCGACGTCGCTCAGGATGTCATCGTTTCGGAATCAGATTGCGGCACGATTAAGGGCATCTGGGCCGAGCCGATCACTGAGGGTGGTGACATTATCGAGGGTCTGCGCGAGCGGATCATTGGTCGTGTGGCACTCGAGGGTGTCCGCGACCCGATAACCGGACAAGTGCTTGCTCAGGCGGGCGACGAGATTACCGAGGACGGCGCGACAGAGATTCAGAACGCGGGAGGTATCGAACGCGTTCGCATCCGCTCCGTGCTCACGTGCGAGTCGCGTCGTGGCGTGTGCATTAAGTGCTACGGGCGGAATCTTGCGACCGGTCAGGTCGTCGATATCGGTGAAGCTGTCGGTGTCATTGCCGCACAGTCGATCGGCGAGCCCGGCACGCAGTTGACGATGCGCACGTTCCATATCGGTGGGACTGCCTCGCGTGTCTCCGAGCAATCCTCACACGAAGCCCGCACGGCGGGTCACATCAAGTACGTTGATCTGAACACAATCAGGAATCGCAACAATCGAATCATTGCCATGAATCGCAACGGGTCGCTGCTCATCGTTGATGATCGAGGACGCGAGGTTGAGCGCTACCCGGTTGCGTATGGCGCAACCCTGCTGGTCCCGGATGGAGGGCGAGTCGACGAGGCGCAGAAGCTTGCGGAATGGGATCCCTACACTTTCTCAATTCTGACCGAGGTCGGTGGACATGTTTCGTGGCGCGACCTGATTGAAGATGTGACGGTGCACGAAGACACCGATGAAGTAACCGGGTTGAGTCGACCGATCGTCATGGATTCTTCGGATGAGAAGCGCCAGCCGCGGATCGAGATCAAAGCCGGTTCAGGCAAGGTCTTGAAGGTCTATCCGATGCCCATGCGCGCGATACTCATGGTAACCAACGGCGATCCGATCGAGCCAGGCGATGTCATCGCGAAGATTCCTCGCGAAATCACGAAGACGAAGGACATCGTGGGTGGTTTGCCGCGGATTGTCGAACTGTTCGAGGCGCGACGTCCGCGGGAGACCGCGGTCATGAGCGAGATCGACGGCGTGGTTAAGTTCGGTCCAGTAGCCAAGGGCGCCCAGAAGATTATTATCGTCGGCGACAATGGTGAGGAACGCGAGTATGCCATCCCTCGCGGCACCCATATCAACGTCCAGGAAGGCGATCGCGTCAGGGCCGGTGAGCCCCTCATGGATGGCCCGCTCAACCCCCACGATATCCTCGCTGTTCGCGGTGTCGAGGAACTGCAGCGGTACCTTGTCAATGCGATCCAGGAGGTCTACCGCCTCCAGGGTGTCCATATCAACGACAAGCACATCGAGGTCATCGTCAGACAGATGCTGCGGTGGGTTCGTATCAAAGAGGTGGGGGACACAGAGTTTCTCCTCGAGGAACAGGTCGATCGATTCAGATTCCAGGATGAGAATGAGCGCGTAACCGGCGAGGAGGGCCTGACATCGGTCGCAGAGCCACTTCTGCTGGGCATCACGAAGGCATCACTCTCAACTGAGTCGTTTATCTCGGCGGCATCCTTCCAGGAGACTACTCGAGTGCTGACTGAAGCGGCAATCTCAGGTCGTGTCGATTATCTCCGCGGCCTCAAGGAGAACGTCATCATGGGACGCCTCATTCCGGCAGGCACTGGCCTCGAGTACTACCGTAACGTCCGAGTCGAAATCGACCCGACCATGCACGAGGCGAGACCCGAAGTCGAGGACACGCAGAGTTACCTCGACCAACTAACCGGTCTGAGCCCGCGCGTTTCCCTTCCCGTTCCGGAAATCGAACCTGAGGAGGAAGAAGAAGAAGAGGCGGATGGCGACGAGGAAACTCTCCTCAGCGAACTCGCTGAAGAGTAGCGCCTGCTCAAGGACGTCGCCGAGTTTGTCGACCAAAGAGCCCTCCTCAGACAACCGAAAGGGCTCGCGGTGGACCGAAGGAAAAGGGCACGGAGAACGGATCGTTTCTCCGTGCTCTTTTTTCATGCTTCCTCATAAACGCTGCTTGTTGGGCACCTTTTTGCCAGAGACAGACAGCTCTGACGTGGCGACCACCATCGACATACCGCATATTGGGCCGCTCGCCCTCCCCCGATACTCCCAGTTGTATCATTTTCTTGACCGGGCAGATTGCTTCTGTTAGTATCTCGCTGTCTTCGAGAGCTTTCTTAGCATTGCTCTGAAAACTTACTGATACAAAAGAGGATAGAAAGTCGGCGGGCGCCTCGGAGTCCGGAGTTCCTTGAGGGGATGTAAGCGATGAAGTGTGAGAAGTGCGAGCGAGAATTGATTGGTGACAGCGTCAGCTGTGAGGACTGTGGGCACGACAGTTATCTCCGTCGGGCGAGCGTCACCCAGCCCGGCAATGAGCCGCGTTACCGAGCGGCGCAGCCATTCGGGACCGAAGCAAACCTCATTCGGTTTCCGAAGAACGCAAATTCTGCTTCGCCGGAGAGTGAGAACGATTCTGAGACGGTCCCAACCTGGCGCAACGCGGTGAAGGAGAGAGTTCGGCAGTTCCGCGAGCAACGACCAGAGTTGGGCGCCGCTGAGCGCGAGATCGTCAACAGCGAGGATGTGGTTCATAACCCGATCGTCGAGGCTGCGCTCAAGCGATTGCACAAGACACCCGGGGCATTCCCCGAAGCTACAGGCGGTAGCTTCTCGACCACGGCCGTCGCTTCAGTGGCCGAGGAGAGATACAGCAATTCGGTTGGAGCCCAAATAGGTTTAGCCGCGACGAATCCTCGGCGCCAGACCGCTGGATTGACCCATTCAACCACAGGTCATCTCAGCGGCCGAAGTGTCGAAGGTGTGCCGGGTGGCGCCCGGGCAGCGTCCTTCGCGTCTCTTGAGAAGAACGGCCAGAAGACTGACGGCTCAAAGGCCGAGGCTCGGGGGGCACCTTCTCTACAGCAGCTCACCCCTCCCGTGCCTGCCGGCATGGTGGATCGTACACTCGCTGGGCTCTTCGATTTCATGCTGGTCCTGATCGCTTGCGTTCCTCTCTATTCGATACATTCAATAACCGGACTGACATTTGGTCAGAGTGCAGCGTATGCTGTTCTCGGCATCGCCGTCTGGATGGCCTTCATCTATCAGATGTGGACGATGCTCGTCGCCGGACGAACATGCGGCATGGCGTGGCGCCACTTGCGAGTGGTCGACGCGAACACTCGCGATCCGCGGTTTCCGCAATGGCGACTATTCGTGCGTGCCCTCTGTGGAACGGTATCCCTGCTCTTGCCGCCACTCAATCTGGCGGTTATCTGGGCAAGCGGAAACCAGTCCGGGCTAGCAGACCTTCTGTCGACAACGGTGTTGCTCCAGACGCACGCGACCCGAGCGAGCACCAACCAAGTCTGAGCCCCACCAGCTCGTTGGCCAGCCTTCTCCTGACACCGTCCCCGCTTCCGGTCTCTCGGAATCAATGGACAACTTTCTTCTACAGGCCGTGGTCGATGAAGTTGCTCCCCATGTCATGGGCCAGCGGGTTGGTAAGATATACCAGCCGAGCGAGACCGACCTCGTCATTGACTTCCGCCTCAGTCACGCGAAATCCCTGATCATCTCAACGGACTCGGACCGGCTCGGAATCTATCTCGGGCATCGGCCTGTCAACGAGAGCATCAGCAGAGAGAGCGTGCTCCCAGCTTTTGCGGCTCGGCTCCGAAAGTCGCTCGGTTCGGCGCGTCTCATCCGCATCGAAAAGCTGGGGGATGATCGTGTCGTCGATCTTGACTTCCAAACGGCCAACGAGAACGGAGACCCAATCGTACGACAACTTGTCGTCTCCCTTATCGGCAGGTCAGCGGATGCCTATCTGGTCGAAAGCGGAAGCATTCTCGCATCGATGCGCGGCCGAGCGGTCCCGGGTACGTCCTACCACCCACCGGCGCCCGTCAATGATCGACTAGATCCATTTGAGCTTCCTCAACAAGCGTGGCTCAATCTGATAGAGGCCGCTCAAGGGAGTGTCGCGACGGCCGCTGCAAAGCTGCTTGGATTCACTCCGACTTACTGCCACGAGCTGGAGTTTCTTGCGAATGAGCGTGGTCCGGAAGCTGCCCTTCATCTGCTGCTTCGATGCCTCAACGACCGTCCATCAGACGCGCGGATCTATTCAACCGTGTCATTGGCTGACGTGGATATCGCACCGGGTCTTGAGAAAAGCGAGCTCATCCTCGCCTCGACGACACTTCACCATCTCGAGCACCTCGTCGTGACACGGTTTGAGAGTATCAGTGAAGCTGCAGAGAGTTGCTACGGACTTCAAAAACGCCGTCGTGCGTTCATCGAGCGACGCCAGGTTCTGCTGTCGCGCCTGGGGGCGCAGCTGAAAAAGCAGCGGTCACTCCGTGAAAAGCTGACACAAGAACTGGCCGGATGCGGTCGGGCTGACCACTATCAGCGGCTTGGGGATATCCTCCTTGCAAATCTCCGTGACGCGGTCAAGTCTGGTGACAGCTTCGTCGTCACAAACTACTTCGAACCCGGAGAGCCTCAGGTGAGTATTTCCGCCGCCCGGGCCCTCGACGCCCTGACAGCCGCGACACAGTACTTCAGGTTAGCTAGAAAGGCACGTCATGGAGTTGTCGCGATTACCGCAAGGCTTTCCATCGTAGACGAGACTCTCGTGAAACTTGAATTCGCGCTGGCGACCGCCACGCAGGCGACAAGCCCTGCAGCCCTCGACGGACTGCCACTCGCCAGCAGTCCCCAGATTCGAAACAAGAGATCTGTCGAGAATTCGTCTGAACGAAAAGCTCTTGCGGAGCGGGTCAGCGGGGTTCGACGCTATCGCTCCAGCGACGGGTTCGAGATACTTGTCGGTCGCACCGAGCGTGACAATGATAATTTGACGCTCAAGGTCGCGAAGTCCTTCGATCTTTGGTTCCACGCCGCTGACTATCCTGGCTCTCACGTCGTCTTGCGCAATCCCCTGCGCAAGGCAATGGCAATCACTTCGATCAAAGAAGCTGCTCAGCTTGCGGCCAAATTCAGCCAGGCCAAAAATGACTCGAAGGTTGCCGTCAATTACTGTGAGCGCAAATTCGTCTCCAAACCCAGGGGCTTTGCACCGGGTCAGGTGCGCCTTGCCTCATTCAAGACCATTCTCGTTGAGCCCCGCGAAGCGGGCGAACGCATACTCTAGCCTGCCAGCAAAGAATGGTCAGCACCTGCAGTTGCGACGAGCGGTACTAACCCTCACTGCGACCGGAGGCGGCCTCCTCGTTGTTCTGCCCGTAGCCCCACCTTTCGGCTCCTGAGCACAACGTAGCTGACGATCGCGCCTGTGCCCATGCCGAGAAGGTCCCACTGCAGGTCATTGGCCGTGTCATACGAGCCGTGAATCCTCCATCCGGGCTCAGCGTGAAGGTACTTGTCATCCCAAAGCTCAATCACCTCGTAGAATCCCGCGAGGGTAAACACAGTGGCGAACGAGAGAAAGCAAATCAGGCCGATTGGAAGGCGATAGCCGTAGCGGTTGAGACCCGTTTGTACCAGCCAGACGACGACAGGAATCAACAGCGCGGAGACAAGACAGTGCGAGAGTTCGTCGTACTGAACGAATCTGAAGCGTTGATTGTACCAACCGAAGAGATTGCCGATCGCGTCGACCTCGATTGCCAGAAGCATCAAAGTCAGAAGCGCGAAAGGAATCTTTATCTGGTACCGAA
Source organism: Acidobacteriota bacterium (assembly GCA_031401095.1). GTDB lineage: Bacteria > Acidobacteriota > Blastocatellia > RBC074 > RBC074 > JANNRD01. The sequence goes on along the minus strand of JANNRD010000195.1, from coordinate 6,482 downwards.
GGTGCACGAAGGAGCGAAGAGCCAGCAGGAGCCCGAGCCCTATCGGAGTGCTCACCCAGATGGGTAAGTAGGCGATCCTGAGGAGAAAGAGAGTCCCGGTCACGAAGAGTGCGAAGACGAATAGCAGTTCAAATCGCTTGACGAGCTTGTCCATCTATCCTCCACGAAAGTCAGCGTTGAGCAAGCCGGAGCCGGAGGCCCAGTACAAAAATAATCGAAAGCGTAAGCACGCCAAAACAGCTCAAGAGCCACCCCCAGCTCCTGATCGACGTGTTCCTGAATTGAAGTGCGACCTCGTGGGTGCCTTCGGCGAGATCGAGTGTTACCTCACCAGCAGAACCAGTGTTGATCGATATCGGTCGCGCGCCAGCCAGGGCAGTCCACCCAGGGAAGTTGAAGGTCCGAAAACTGACGACTCCAGGCCGGCTCAGATCAAGATGGACGAGGCGATCCTCGGGATCCCATTTCTCGATCGAATACTTCCCAACTGCATCAACAAGAGTCACCTCCGGTCTGCGTGGAGGCTCTCTACTGGCCCCGATCGGAACCAGGGAGTAGTTGCTGTGGTCAGGATTGGCTGCGAACGCCTGGGCACGATACATGGGAACGACGACATAGGTAACGCTCACGGTCAACAGCCCCGCTCCGATGCCGGCGAGAACAACTCCAGCAAAGTATCTTCTAGCGCGCTTCGGTGCCCCGCCCTCCCGGATAAAGACTTCGGCGAGATGTCCAAATAAAAGGGCAAAGGCAAGACCGGTGATCGCAAGTAGACGCCACGCGAAGACGCCGATCTCGATCCCTGGAACCAAGCCACCCAGGCTCTTGGAAGCCGAAAGCATCATGAAACTTGCATAAAGAGCCATGACCAACCACAAGCGGAAAGTACGGTCCATCGCTAATCTCTCGCGCCTTCTATATCTCAGGAGTACCTCGAGCGAAAGGCCGAGCACCACCAATCCGACAAAGCCGGTCAGCCACAACCGATCCACCCTCACGACAAAGTCGTCGCTTCGATGATCATATCTCGGACTGCTCGTACTGAGGACGTAGCTCTCATGATAAGGCCAGGTGCGTTCAACATCCACGGCGTGCACGTATCGCTGTTCCACCACCGCTGGCAGAAGATAGGCGGCGGATATCGCCAGGCCAAGCAGTAGTGCCCCTCCGACAAGAACGAGTTCCCTCCATGCTCTGCTTGCGACTGAAACGCCAAGCAGCAGCGGTCCCGCAATCAGGAGAAATTGAAAAGCAGTGGGCGGATGAGACCAGACGAAGAGGCCCCAGCTGAGCGCCAGCCCGGTGATTCCAGCAAGGACACGACCGTTCCTGCGCGCTCGCTGGCACAGAAGATCTACTACGAAAACCAGCGTCAGCGGTATCCAGACAAAGGCCAGGCATTCGGCGATCGCACCCCGCTGATAATGATTGAGCAGATGATAGGGCATGACCACATAGGCGCACATACTAAGAAGAGCCGCTCGATGCGAATAGAAGCGTCGAGCAAGCACAAACATGGACACACCGGATCCGATCATGAGAAGCAGGTAGAGGCTCTTGATGACGATCAGCCAATCTCCTGTGAAGAGGTAGAGGAGAGAAGTCAGATAGTAAATGGCAGGAGGATAAAAGAGAGTGGTGGGAGCGCCGAAGCCACCGTTTGTATTCTCCTGCCAACGTGGGTAGGGACGGCCCGATGCAAGACCGTTGTAGAAGCCCTGCATCTGATTAAGGTGCATGACCATGTCGTGCGTCACGGGCATTGCCCCTCCGCAACAGCCACTTCCCTCTCGTTCTCCGATGATAAAGAATGGCACAATCGCAATGGCTGAGAGGGCAATGCACAGCGCCAGCATCGCGAGATGTCGCGTTATCCAATGGTTCTGGTCGGTAGCCGTCGTTGAAGGGTTCGTCATCGACGTGAAATTGTGGCATACGTCCTCGGGTCGCGCAATTTGCTGGATTGCGCGACACAACCCACGGTGTACGATCGCGGTTGGATTGCTTTGCGAAATCCCCGCTGAGGTGGAGGCTCCCAATCTGCCTGTGATAGATTACTCGGTGTTGGTCCCCCGAAAAGAAGGGGCGAGAGGATTCCCGATGATGAACGGACTGCGAGAAAGTATCCTTCAACTGATTGTGCAAACTTCGACCAACCTGCCACCCGACGTGCGCAACGCAATGGCGTCGGCGATGTCTGCTGAGGAGACCGGTCGCTCTCTCCAGGCTCTCAATATCATTGCCACAAACATCGATATGGCAACCGAGAACGAGGGGCCGATCTGTCAGGACACAGGATGGCCGACCTTCGAAATCAAGGTCCCGGTTGGCGTCGATCAGATCGAGATGAAAAGGGAGATCAAGGTGGCCATTGCTGAAGCCACGCGGCTCGGCAAGTTACGACCAAACTCGGTCGACTCACTCTCTGGCAAAAACAGCGGTGACAATCTGGGGCCGGGGACCCCAACGATCCACTTCGAACAGTGGGAAAACGACGATGAAATCGAAGTTAAACTGCTGCTCAAGGGCGGCGGTTGCGAGAACAAGAACATTCAGTACTCGCTGCCAGCCGACCTTCCGCATCTCGGCACGGCGGGGCGCGACCTCGATGGCGTGCGCAAATGCCTGCTTCATGCTGTATGGCAGGCACAGGGTCACGGCTGCAGCGCCGGCGCGATCGGTGTCTGCATCGGGGGCGACCGCACGACGGGTTACCAAGTCGCCAAAGAGCAACTCTTTCGGACGCTCGATGACGTCAATCCCGAGCCTCAGCTTCGTCTGCTCGAGGAGTACACCCTGCGAACTTCTAACCTTCTCGGCATTGGCACAATGGGCTTTGGAGGGGCAATCACGCTTCTCGGATGCAAGGTCGCGACAGTCAATCGGCTGCCAGCCAGCTTCTTTGTGTCGGTCGCCTATGACTGCTGGGCCTTCAGACGGCTCGGCGTAGTCATCGACGCGAAGACTAAGGAGATCACGCGCTGGCTCTACCGGGATGCAGACAAGGCCGAGATCAAGATGGCACGCACCGGCGGCTTTGTGACGACTGGAAATGAAAAACGCCTGCGCGCGCCGCTGACCGAGAAGGACGTGCGCGCCCTCTCTGTGGGGGATGTCGTACTCCTCTCCGGTGAACTCTTCACCGGACGCGATGCCATTCACGCACATCTCATGAAGAGCCCCCCACCTGTAGATCTGCAGGGCTCAATTCTCTATCATTGTGGGCCAGTGGTGCTCAAGAACGGTGACTATCGGATTATGGCTGCCGGTCCCACAACGAGTTCACGTGAGGAACCCTACCAGAGCGAGATCATCCGTCGCTACGGCGTGAGGGCCGTCATGGGCAAGGGCGGCATGGGCGCAAGGACACTCGCCGCGCTAGGGGAGCATGGTGCCGTCTATCTCAATGCGATTGGCGGCGCGGCGCAGTACTACGCTAAGTGTATTGACGAGGTGATTGGAGTTCATCTTCTGGAATTTGGCATTCCGGAAGCAATGTGGCACATCCGGGTCACGGACCTCCCTGCGATCGTGACCATGGATTCACACGGGAACTCATTGCACGCGGATGTCGAGGGTGCCTCGGCGGTCGTCCTGTCCCGGCTCGCGGAACCCGTATTCTGAGCTGGAGGAGCCCTTTCGTTTCGACGCGGACGCCGCGGGCGCAACCGCTTTACCTTTTTTTGTGAATGGATCGCTAAGGAGCAGCCTATGACGATGATGAAGACTCAGCTGACGATGGCGCGATTGATGGAACGAGGGCCAATGCTCGCGCCCGAGGTCGAGATCGTCTCGAAGATGCGCGATCAGGTTCACCGTTACACCTATCATGATCTCGGACGGAGATCGCGAAGACTGGCCAACGCGCTGACGGCGATCGGCGTGCAGCCCGGTGATCGCGTTGCAACTCTCGCCTGGAACAGCTACCGCCATTTGGAACTGTATTATGCAGTCCCCTGCATGGGAGCGGTCCTGCATACGCTTAATCTTCGTCTGAGCGCGGTTGATATCGAATACATCGTCAATCACGCTGAGGACAGGGTCATCTTCGTCGACGAAGAACTTCTACCACTGCTCGAAAAGCTCGCCGGAAAAATACCGACCGTCAAACAATTCGTCGTCATGAGCAATACAGGGACTTCTGCAACGTCCCTGAGCCCCGTCCTGGACTACGAGGAGCTGCTTGGGCAGGTCTCGGACGAGTTTACCTGGCCCGATCTCGACGAGGACTCTCCGTTGGGACTGTGCTACACCAGTGGAACAACGGGACACCCCAAGGGTGTCATGTACACTCATCGTTCGAACTATCTGCACACGGTGACGGGCACTCTTCCGGACTTTCTGGGATTGACGCGAACGGACACGGTCATGGCTGCGGTACCGATGTTTCATGCAAATGCGTGGGGTCTTCCCTACACCGCGTGCATGCTTGGTGTGAAGCAGGTATTCCCGGGCGCTTCAATGGATGGCCCATCGATCTGTCAACTACTACAGGACGAGAAGGTGACGTTCACGGCCGGCGTTCCGACAATCTGGCTTGGTGTCATGAATGAGTTACAGGCCAATCCTGGCAAATACGATCTTTCGTCCCTGCGGGCCATGCTTTGTGGTGGATCAGCACCGCCCCGCGCGATGATCGAGTGGTTTGAGAAGCAGCTTGGGGTTGAGTTTATCCATGCCTGGGGCATGACAGAGACGAGTCCGTTGGGCTGCGTCAATCATCTCAAACCCAAGATGGAGTCGTGGACCGACGAACAGAAGCTGGACGTCAAACAGCGAGCCGGAATCATCGCTCCCGGATTGGAGATCCGCATCACGGACGATGATGGCAATGAGGTCGCTCACGATGGCGTCTCAATGGGCCGGCTGCTGATCCGCGGCCCGTGGATCGCCAGCTCTTATTACAAAGACCCCGCCATCGAGAAGTTCCCGCAGGGCTGGCTCGATACAGGTGATATCGCGACGATCGATGCTGAAGGGTACATGGCAATCGCCGATCGATCGAAAGATCTCGTCAAGAGCGGAGGTGAATGGATATCTTCCGTCGACCTCGAGAATGCGATCATGGCGGTTCCTGGCGTCGCTGAAGCTGCCGTCATTGCCATCAACCACCCAAGATGGCAGGAACGGCCCCTCGCCTGCGTCGTGCCAAAGCCCGGTGCAGACCTGACCAAGCAACAGATTTACGACTTCCTTGAAAAGCGATTCGCGAAGTGGTGGATGCCGGATGACATCATCTTTATCGACGCAGTTCCAAAGACAAGCGTTGGAAAGTTCGACAAGAAGGTTCTGCGACAAACATACTCCGACTACGAATTGCCGGCCGGTGAGGCGGAGCCTCGCTAGGATGTTTGCCTGCTCGCTCAGTTTGAACCCGAGATTCCAGGTTCAAACTGAGCGATAGGTTAGGAGGTAGAGAACTGGCCTAGTTCTTTTTGAGGTAGAGGTCAGGATTCTTCGAGATCGTCGCGAGGCATCCGGCGCAACAGGCATAGACGGTTCGACCACCGATTTGGGCTTTGACATCCTTGCTGATCGGCTCACCTGTCACGGGACAGGTTGTCACGCCATCACCCTTCCCAAGGAATCCAGATGGGGTGCCGGAAGCAGCCCCATGATCGCCGTGCTTGTCGCTTGCCTTCTCCGGCTTGAGATAGAGTTCCGGGTTCTCCTCAACGGTCTCGATACAGCCCGCACAACAGACATAGAAGGTCCGGCCGTTTACTTCGCCCTTGAGGCTCTTGTTGACGGCCTCCCCCGTCACGGGACAGGTCTCAATCCCATCGCCCTTACCGAGAAACTGTGAGCCGGCTGTAGCTGCCTTCGCCTGCTCCACGGCTGTCGGTTTGACGTAGAGGGCCGCGTTCTGTTGAGCCTTGGCAAGACATCCGCCACAGCAGAAGTAGACAGTCCGCCCGTAGAACTCGCCATGGATCGACTTGTCGGCGAGCTCTTCGCCCGTCACCGCACAGGTTGTCACACCATCACCCTTGCCAAGAAACTTCCTGGCGTCAGAAGCCGCCGGTTGGTTTTCGTGCTGGTGACTGGTCTGTGCCATTCCGGTTGCAGCGGTCGCCAGCAGGAGGGCGACAAGGCAGGAGACATAAACAAGACAATTTTTTATCTTCATAATCACCTCAACGTTCAAATGAGAGCCAAATCAACTCTTCAGACACGAAACATTCTATCACGCTCTGGAATCACGGCGAAGGTGGTTCCTACCCAAAGAGGTTGCCAAAGTAGTAGGGCATCGCCTGACGCCACCAGGGCCAGTCGTGGTCGACATCATGTCCCCAGATATCCAGCCAATGCGGGATACCCTTGCTTTGGAGGATGCTGGATAGCTGGCTCGAACGATCGGGCGCCTCATATGCCCCCTGTCCGCTATAGATGATGATCTGACGCCCGGCATGCTGGAGGATTGGGAGGTGATAGTCATCGCTCATTCGAGGCAGGTACTCGGCTGGATTGTTGAAATAGAC
>JANNRD010000194.1:0-3069 GCA_031401095.1 Acidobacteriota bacterium | reverse complement strand
GGGCTTGCCGCGTAATCGGTCAGTGTGGCTAACTGCGAGACCTCGGTGATTGACGCACTTCCGACTACTGGCCTATATTTCCCGTCGGGTTTTAAGATAAGTTATGGTTCCTCCATCGACACCCACCTCGACCGTGACATCGCGCGCCGCGCAAGCCGATGACGAGCCTTTTCTGTTCGAACTCTACAGCAGTACTCGCTTGGAGGAGCTCGCCTCCTGGGGCTGGGATGAAACTCAGCAGCAGGCCTTTCTGAGTTTGCAGTTCAGAGGCCAGCGGGCGCATTACTCGGGGTATCCAAATGTCGATCACCAGATTATTCTGGCGGATGGCAAACCGATCGGCAGACTGTTTATCTCGCGGCTGGCAGGTGAAATAAGACTGGTGGACATAGCGTTGATACCTCGATATCGGGGCCGAGGCATCGGTCAGCAGCTGATTCAAGGATTACTTGAAGAAGCAACGCGGGCTGGCAAAGTGGTTCGGCTGCACGTCGAAGAGTCCAATCGCGCGCTTCGACTATATCACCGGCTGGGGTTCGAGATCGCCGACGATGCCGGACCGCATTGGCTCATGATATGGCGACCCGCAAATCCGAAAGACGAGGCAACGGGAGAGTGACTGGCCATGCTCGATTCTCTGCACCATGAGGACTTCGCGGCGTATCTCAACACGAAGTTCAAGGCTCAGATCAATGAAGGTTTGATGATAGAGATTGAATTGATCGGCGTCGAAGACAAATCGCCTTCGCCACGCCATGAGCAGTTCGTGCTGACTTTCCTCGCTTCCGTCAGCGCACCGGTTTCTCAGCAGACGTTGATGCTGCATCACGAACAGCTTGGCAGCGGTTTGATCTTCCTTGTTCCAATTGCCAGGGGCGCCAGTGGGGTGACCTATGAAGCAGTCTTCAACCGGGTGAGATCCGCCGAGCAATGAGCGATTTGATTCAGGAAACGGCTATCTCACTGCGCCTTCTTCAGACGGGGGACGAGGGTCTTCTTGTGTCCCTCTACGGCTCAACCCGCGAAGCCGAGCTGGCGATGGTTCCGTGGGATGCGATGCAGCGCGAGTCCTTCGTCAGATCACAGCACACAGCACAGCTCCTTCACTATCGGACCCAGCATCCGCACGCGTTACATCAGATTATCGAGCTCGACGGCAAGCCGGTCGGGCGAATCTACATTGATCGTCGCGAGTTTGAAATTCGTATTCTGGACATGACTCTGCTGCCTCAGCACCGGGGGCGGGGGATTGGTTCGCCGATCATCCGCGAGTTAATGGACGAAGCGGCGCAAGCCGGCAGGAGCGTGAGCATACACCTCGAATCTTTTGGTCAAGGCAACCGCTCGCAAGGCCTCTTTGAGAGGCTGGGATTCAAGCCGACTGAATCAAACGGCTTTCACACCTTATTTGTCTGGAATGGCAACGCTCGATGATATGCGGCGTCGGTAGTTCAAGACTGCAGCAGCCGGTTGAAAACGGCCTCGTAATAATGCCAGGCTCCGTTGGGTCGGGACACCGGGACCAGAAATAACTCCATAGTGCCAAGCGTGGGATGACTCACCTTCCATGTCCCCTGGTGGAGCAGGCTTTCGCTCGAGGAGCCGAAGAGTAGCGAGAAGCTCTCTTCTTGAAACTTCGCTTTCAACGCGGGGGAATCCTGTCTGTGAAGCACCAACCTCATGCTGCTGACGTTCTTCAGATCGGCAATCTCCTGCAGTTGCAGGTCGACACTCTCCCCGTTAGTTGTCACAAGAAAGAACTGGGTCAGATACGGGCTGAAGAGCGACCTGGTCAGCTTGGTCTCGGATTGTCGAGGACGCGAAGCGGCGGCTATCCGCGTGGGTTCCTGACCAAAGGCGATTGCGTCGCCACCCAGCCAAAAACCGGCTGAAAAAGCGGCCATCGTTCCGGTTCGTAAGAATCCGCGGCGGGTCGCGCCGGCCGTCAGAGCGGTGTCGTTGGGGTGAGTGAGGAACATAGAGCCTCCGAGTTGGGCCCCTGCCGATCGGTCAATCAGGTTAGAACGAAGCACAGTCAGCTACCTCGAAAAACTCCGTAGTGAGCCAAAATTGCTGAATGCGCGGCGAGTCTACCAGAACGTCGGGCAGGCGGTCAAAGCATTTCGGTACAGGCCTCTTCTTTCGACAGCAAGTCATCGTAATAGTTGACCACTCAAGGGTTCTTGACTAGCACTTGCACCCAGCCTAGACTGCCTCCAGTCCTCATAGAAGTGTATTTAGACCTAACGAGGAGAAGCACATCTACTAGGCTACGAAAAGTGGACAAAGGAGGCAACGAGAATGGCGGAACCGTTTTTGTCCGAAATCAGATTAATGTCATTCGTGTTTGCGCCCAAGGGATGGGCGTTATGTAATGGGCAGCTACTCCCCATCAACCAGAACCAGGCGCTCTTCAGTTTGCTCGGCACGACCTATGGCGGAGATGGTCGCGTGAATTTTGGGTTGCCTGACTTGCTTGGACGAACGCCGGTCCATGTTGGCGGCGGTCACACGCTGGGCGAGCGAGGCGGCGAGCAGGCTCATACTCTGTCCATTGCCGAACTGCCAATGCACGCGCATTCGTTGAACGCGGCATCAAGTGACGGCACCTTGATATTGCCTGGCGGAAATCTTCTTGCGAAGCCGAATCTTCCGCTTTACCACGTCCCTGATAATAATCTGACGGCAATGTCACCTTCCGCGCTTGCGAGTGTCGGGGGAAGTCAGGCACACCTCAATATGCAGCCGTTTTTGACCCTCTCGTTCTGCATTGCCCTGCAAGGCATCTTTCCGAGTCCGAATTGAGGAGGCGACCACATGGCACAGCCGTATGTTGGTGAGATTCGCATGTTTGCAGGAAATTTCGCGCCGGCGGGCTGGATGTTCTGCGAAGGGCAGTTACTTCCGATTTCTGAAAACGAGACGCTCTTTCAGCTCATTGGCACAACCTACGGAGGTGACGGTCAGAGCACGTTCGCCCTGCCGGACCTGCGCGGGCGCATTCCGATTCATCAGGGCAATGGGTTCATTCTGGCGGAAACCGGTGGAGCAGAACAGATCACGCTCACG
>JANNRD010000193.1:0-4316 GCA_031401095.1 Acidobacteriota bacterium | reverse complement strand
TAGTTTTATTTATCAAGCGCGGTACGTTTATCAACAGCCATTTCTTTTTCTTCTCTGTGCTTCCTCTGTGTCACCGTGTCTCTGTGGTTCATCGCTAGCGAGATCTCTATCACATCATGAAGACACCTCTAGAAGACACCTCTAGCGTTGGTATATCTGTGCGACGACTTCGGCAACGGCCCTTCCGACGCTGCCGTCTACTCGTGGCTGGCGCTGCTCGAGAATCGCTTGAGCAAAGTCTTCGATCAGAGGCAAATGGAGATTTGGATGAGGAGGCAGTTCTTCAGTCCGCTGGCCGGCCGCTGTCCGGACCTGGAGCACGCCCTCATTCAAGACGGTCAAGTGCATCGAGCCACTGCTCCCAAAGATGTCCAATGTATCTCGCGGTTCGAAGGCTGCGTGCGTCACCGAGACGATGGCCTGCATTCCCGACTTGAAGGCCAGGACAGCGGTTGCGGTGTCCTCGACTTCTCGCGAGAAAATCGCGTTTGTCACCGTCCCTCTGGTCGCCTGAGGAGGACCAAAGAGGTTGATCAAGATCTCGATGCGATGACAGCCGAAGTCCATCATCGGACCGCCTCCAGCTTTTTCGTTCTCGAGAAGCCAATACCGATCTGCACCTGGAGCCGGATCAAACCGCTCGAAGGCGCGTAGCTCAGCCAGGACCGGGATCCCGATTTCGCCCGATGCAATGATCTCTTTGAGACGCTCGATTGCGGGGTAGAAATGGCGGTAGTAAGCGACTCCAAGAGTGGTGTGATTGCGTTTGCAGGACTCAACCATCAAATCGCATTCGGAGACATTGAGTGCCATTGGCTTTTCGCAAAGGACGTGCTTTCCTGCCTCGGCCGCGGCCACCGCCTGTGCGGCGTGGAGGTGGACGGGCGTCGCGACGTAGACCGCGTCGATCTCGTCGTCAGTCAACATCTCGCGCCAATCGGCATACCACCGGGGAGCGCCAAACTCACGCGCAAACCTCTCGGCAAGGTCCGATCGCGCGCGACTGACTGCGATCAGCTCGCATCCTTTGCCCGCAGCGAGCCCCGGCGCGACGCGCTTTCTCGCAATGTCACCGCAACCGATAAGACCCCATCGCACCTTCATCTTTGATCACCAGATGGAAGTCCCCAACGCTCGCGGAGCTTCAGAAACTCGGGCTCCGGAAGCTGGACCAGAACCGGGCTCGCGGCCGGATCCAGCCACGATAGCAATTCCTCGATCCTTGCTGGTTCCATGGCAGTGCATCCGGAAGTCCCAGTCGAAGGGCCAAGCCAAATGTGGAGAAAGATGCAGGAACCACTTCCCGGTACCGGAGTGTTCGCGTTGTGATCGACGACGATACCCCAGCGATACTGCTCATCGGTCCGCAACATCTGTTCGGAGCTCTTCCAGTCCATCGTCGTCGTGCGGCTCCGATCGACCAAACGGTTGTAATGCGTGGAGTCCACGTCGTCGACGCACTCGATCGCTGTCGTCGCCTGGGTATACGGGAGTTTGACGAAAGTGGCCGCGGCGGCAGACGCATATCCGAAAGCAGAGCGCAGTCGAAAAACGCCCGCGGGAGCAGTGCCATCGCCTTCGCGTTTGACCGGTCCGGGATCGGGCGCTTTGCCGTGAAGTCCTCGTCCCCACGCCAGTCCGCTGCGACCAACCACGATTGGGATCTCAATTCCAATGGGCTTCCAGACTTGGCTTGTCTCGGCCCGTTCAAACCGCTGCAGTCTGCCTCCTACGGCACTCCATTGCGCGGTTGTGACCACAAGCATCTGGCGGGCAAGCGTCACTGCCGTGGGAAAACTTGTCGAAGTCGGTACCACTCGTGCTCCCTGGGGCCGCCAGAGAATGGCCGCAGCCAGAAGCATCGCCGTGACCAGGAAAGACGTGACGATCGGGCGTGTCATGAACTGCCAACATAGAAGTGCAGCGGCTCGCTTGTCAAGGCAGCGATCGGCATTGATCGGCTGACGTTGATTGGCTGACGCCACCTTGCTATAAGGAGTTGAGGCTGAATAACACATGAGGATCGCCGTTTTCTCGCAACCGATTGGGATGCAGACTTATCAGCGGGATTTTGAGGCCGAAATCGACTGCCTGGCCAAGAATGAGCTGCGCGTACGCGGTCAGATGCGCGATGGCCGGTTTGCCCTCGCTCATACATGGCGGCTGCGAACGCCCGACTATGAGGTGTTGGAAGCGACCGCTGAACAATTGTCTGGCCCACTTGACGATCAACTCTGTCGAAACTATGAGAGCGTCGGCGGCGTGCGCATTGGCCGCGGGTTCTCGAGGCGCGTACTTGCAGCGCTTGGAGAAGGAAAAGGGCAGCAGGAGCATCTCCTGCTGGCGATTGAAATGGCCCGTGTTGGTCAGCAGGTCTATCAGTTTCCGGCAGAATTTGAGGCTCAGTTTGAGCAGACAAGCCGGGCTTCAACCGATCCGGCGGAGGCCGCACGCGTCGCGTGGATGAAAGACCGCGCTTACATGGCCGATCTGGCCAACTCCTGCTACACGTATCGCGACGAGACCGCGGACCTTTTTGACTCGCGAACCGTTCGCTGTGGCTTTGGCGGTGAGCTGACCCGGCCACGCCCCGGGGAGAAGCGGGTCTTTTGGCGACGAAAGAGCGTCCTCATCAGAACGGTCGGCTGGGGTGGGTATCTCTGTCAAAGCAAGATGGAGGACAACATCCACGATATTCGCGTTGAGTTTGAGATCGGGAGCGATGCTGTCATCAGGCAGGCTTCAAGTCGCGGTTTGCGATTGCCCTATCACGGACTGTGTGAAGATGCCCAGTTGCGAAGCAGCGGGCTTGTCGGGCTGAAGGTGACGGGTGACTTTGTCCGTCAGTTTGCGGATAGAGTCGGCGGCAGCAGTGGGTGCACCCACCTCTTCGATCTCTCAATCGACTGTCTGCGGCTCTTTCAGTTTGAGTAGGTTGTTGATCCCCACATCAGGATCACGAAATCGTCACTACTCGGTTGACACGGCGTCTGGTTGTCCTTCCAGCGCCGCGTGGAGGGTATGCCAGGAGAGGCTCGCACACTTGACGCGCGCCGGAAACTCTCGCACTCCGGCAAAGATCGAGAGTCGGCCAAGATGGCTTCCGGGTGTGTCTGGATCGAGCTCACCACGGACCATTCGATGAAACTCATCGAAGATGACATCCGCTTCCACTCGCGTCTTGCCCTTGATCGCTGTTGTCATCATCGACGCCGATGCCTTCGAGATTGCACACCCCGAGCCCTGGAATCCAACATCCTCGATGACGTCCCCGTCCATTTTGAGGTAAACGATCAACTGATCGCCGCAAAGGGGATTGTAGCCTTCCTGCGTCCGGTCGGCCATTTCGATGACCCGGAAGTTTCGCGGCTTGCGATTGTGATCGAGGATGACTTCCTGGTAGAGCTCGCTCAAGTCTGCCATTAACCAAACACCTCGATCACTCTCTGGATGCCTTGACGGAGTGCATCGATCTCTTCTCGAGTGTTGTAGAAGGAAAATGAGGCGCGAGCGGTGGCTGGAACGCCGAACCGCTTCATGACCGGCTGCGCACAATGATGTCCCGCGCGGATTGCGATGCCATCCAGATCCAGAATCGTCCCGATATCGTGAGGATGGACATTCTCAAGCGTAAATGAAAGGACACTCGCCTTCTCTTGCGCCGTTCCGATGATCGTCACTCCCCTGATTGCGCCGATCGTCTCGGTAGCATAATCCAACAGATCGCGTTCATAAGCTGCAATCCGATCAAGACCAATGCCATTGAGGTAGTCGATGGCGACTCCCATACCAATCCCGCCCGCGATGTTCGGAGTGCCGGCTTCCATCTTGTAGGGAAGTGAATTGAAAGTCGTCTTCTCAAAGGTGACCGACGCGATCATGTCGCCGCCACCCTGCCATGGGGGCATCGCGTTTAGCAGGTCACTCTTGCCATACAAAACGCCCGTTCCAGTTGGACCGCAGATTTTGTGACCAGAGAAGGCATAGAAATCGCAGTCGAGCTCCTGGACGTCAATACGAATGTGCGGCGCCGCCTGTGCCCCGTCGATCAACACAGGAACATCCTGAGCGTGCGCCAACTCGATGATCTGTCTGACGGGGTTGACCGTCCCAAGAGCGTTTGAGATATGAGCAATAGCGACAAGCCTGGTCCGTGGATTGAGCATCCGCGCGTACTCATCCATCTCCAGCTCGCCCCGATCGTTGATCGGGATGACTCGCAAACTGCTTCCTGTGTACTCGCAGAGCATCTGCCAGGGAACGATATTCGAATGATGTTCCATGGTCGAGATCATGATCTCGTCGCCTGCGCGAAC
>JANNRD010000192.1:0-2469 GCA_031401095.1 Acidobacteriota bacterium | reverse complement strand
GCGAATAGTTCACGGGCGTTGACGATCTCGCTTGTCAACCAGCGCCTCGGGAAGTGCCTCTTATTGCCCGTGACAAGATAGTCTGCACCGGCTTCTTCGGCGCATTCGAGGAACATGTCGTCCTTCGGAGCGAAAGAAGCTAGTAGTCTTCCGCTTTTCGCCGCAGACAACGCGTGAGTGGGCCCTTTGGACGGTGGTGGTGTTGATGGCGAGTGTGAGGGAGGAGATCGCCTATCGTGGTGTGGCGATGTCGATTCTGTGGTACTCGCTGGGCAATCCGTGGATCGCTGCGCTCATCTGTGCGATCGCGTTTGCAGCGGCTCATTGGGCGCAGGGAGCGAAGAGCGGAGTTTTCATCTTCTTTCTTGCGTTGATGATGCATGGTTTGGTTGCGATCACCGGGACGTTGATATTGGCGATGGTCGTACATGGGATATATGACTTTGTGGCAGGTTACCTAATCAGCAGGGAAGTTCAGGGATTCGAGTCACGCGGGTGACTTGAGTTTCAAAGTGCCTTAGACTACCAAGCGAAGAGAAGCGAGCTACCAAGAGACATCGTGAAATTCACGCGCTATTTTGAATCCATGCGAGAGCGCCCGGACCGTCGCACGATTCGTCTGGAATGGATCGAGAAGGTGGTCACGGCGCCCGAACGTGAAGTAATCCAGTCTGACGGAAGGATTCGACGCTGGGCTAGAATTGAACAAGCTGGAGGAAAGTACTTGCGGGTCGTGCTGCTCCAAGATGGAGAGACAGTACACAACGCGTTCTTTGACCGGACATACTCGCCATGAGAATAAAGTATTTTCAAGAGACAGATACCTTGTATATCGAATTCAAGGCCACCGAGATTATGGAGTCTCGCGATCTTGATGAGAACACGGTTCTCGACCTGGACGCTGCGGGCAACATCTGCGCTCTAACCATCGAGCATGCAAAGGAGAGGACTGATATCCCGCAGTTCTCATTCGAACAGATAGCCGCATAACCAGCAGCTTTGGGCGGACGCGGCCATGCCGCTAGTCACAACACTTTCACTCTGTCTAGCTAGCCGGACGCGGTCTGGGTTGGATCGACATGCATCTGCTTGCTTCGGCACCCCTTGCGAACTGCAGACTGTGGACTCTCGATAAGCGCCTAGCCGCCGCTGCCGCCGACCTGGTTGAAGTCGAGGATTGCCGATAGGCGAAACAGGAACGATCTCTCTCATTGAATTTGCGGCGTACTCGGGATGAGGCGAGTTGGACAATTGCGATGACTGATCGCAACGTCCTCAATAGCAGCAATCTCACGGTCCGTGCCTGTCAAGGCGCTCAGACGAGGGCGGGGAATGCAACAGCGCGCTGAGGTACGGGTCAGTCTCCAAGGCTCTTTTTTCGTGGCGCTACTGGGCATTATGGAGATAGTCTCTTCATTCATTAGTTGGTATAATCGAGGGCAAATCGAGCACCCACAAGCTCTCGACGAGGAAAAGAGATGAGCCCAATATTTGAAGAGGTCAAGCCGGAGACAGCAGCGATGATTGCCGCCGAAGCGAGAGCCAAAGGCCTGACAGTGGATTCGTATCTAAGAACTCTCCTCGGCGTGACCAATAGTTCAGAAGCCTTGTCCATCCCCTCCCCGGCCGAGTTCGAGGCTGATCTGATGCAGTTTTCTGAAGGGACCGAGCATCTCCCTCCCACTTCCCTCACGTATTCTCGCGAGGACATCTATTTCGACCACGACTAAATGTCCTAACTCTTTGACACCAATCTCTTCCTGCGCATTGCCAGAAGGAATGACCCGGCCCACGCAGGAGCGATCCGGAATATGATCACGCCGCACTGGGCAGACAAACCGTACCGAAAGGCGAGCTTCCCAAAATCCTTATCGAGAGTGATTACAATTCGCTTCTCGAGTTGGGCTTGGGCGAGCACTTCGCGATCGCCTATCCCGGGTGACTCGGTCCGCACCCACTGCACGTCGTGACCATGAAGTCGAAGCGCATCAACGGCCGCCTTCGGGAAGTCCTCCGTGGCGAGGATGCGCATCATTGAATGTGCAGCGGATACACCTTCTCGTCGCGAACGGCGGCACTCGCGTAGGCGAGACACGCGTGTATGTCTTTGTCACAAATCCCGGGATATTCATCCAATATCTCTGATTCGGACCATCCCTGCGCCAGCAAGTCGATGACGAGCTCAACTGCTAGTCGCGTGCCTGTTATCACTGGTTTGCCGACGAGAATGTTCGGATCGATCGTTATTCGCTCTTGCCACGTCATATCTTGCAACCCCGCATTGCCTCAGCATCTTTGTTACCCGTGATGGGGCCGTTGCCTCATAAAATTGCTACCGGCGCGCACGTTGCTTTTCCGGCGCGCCGGAAAGGTAAGTATGAGGAGACCTACGAGTTTGAAAACACGACGCGAGCTGACTGCAGTCATTGCAGAGCGCTACCGAGCTGAGGATTGTTGCGGCAAGAAGGC
>JANNRD010000191.1:0-25011 GCA_031401095.1 Acidobacteriota bacterium | reverse complement strand
GTTCATCGCTAGCGAGATCTCTGTTACATACCACTAGTATCCGATGGACCGCCCATTGAGCCTCGGGTCGCTCGCACCCAGGCGCATTCCCGTCTTCTCATCAATCAAGACTGCGTGGGCATCGCCTATTTGCCGTGGCTTATCGATCATCGTATGGCCCATCCCACTGAGTGCATTGATCGTGTCCATGACCAGACCCATCGGCTCGTAGACTATCTGATCGGGAATCCATTGATGGTGGACGCGCGGCGCGTCCACCGCCTGCGTCATTGTCATACCGTAGTCGACCACATTGGTAATCACCTGCATGACCGTGTTGATAATCGTCGGTCCTCCGGGACTTCCAACCGCGAACCAGAGCTTGCCACCCTTGAGAACGATGGTCGGTGTCATCGAAGAAAGCGGGCGCTTACGCGCGGCAACCGCATTCGCCTCACCCTGAATCAACCCATAGGCATTGGCCGCCCCCGGCTTTGGAGCAAAATCGTCCATCTCATTATTGAGCAGAAACCCTGCCCCTTCGACCGTTATCTTGTTCCCGAAACTGTCGTTGATCGTTGTTGTCGTCGAGACGACGCTACCATCCTTGTCGACGACGGTGTAGTGAGTTGTCTCTTCAGATTCATACGGTATCGGGTCGCCGTGACCGATCACCTGCGAGGTGGAGGCGTGCCGCGGGTCGATCGTCGCAGCCAGTTGATCGGCGTATTTGCGCGAAATCAGACCCGCGACAGGCACCTTCACAAAATCCGTGTCGCCAAGATAGTGCGCCCGATCCGCAAAGGCACGGCGCATCGCTTCAACTTTCAAGTGCGTTGAAGCCGACGAGCCAAAGCCAAGCTCCTTTAGATTGTAGCGCTCGAGAATATTGAGCATCTGCAGCAACGCGATCCCACCCGACGATGGCGGTGGCATGGTGATCACCTCGCAGCCCCGGTAAGTACCAACGAGAGGTTCTCGCTCGATCGCCTTGTAATTCTTCAAATCCTCGACCGTCATCCAGCCGCCAGCACGCTTCATGCTGGCTTCAATCATCTGCGCTGTCTTTCCCTGATAGAACTCGCGCGGACCGTCCGCAATCATTCGGGAGATCGTTGCGGCGAGCTCAGGCTGTCTGAAAATTTCGCCCTCCTCGTAATACTTGCCATGACGCAGAAAGATTCGTTTGGTCTCGGGATACCGCGAGAGGTCCTTCTGGTTTCCCTTGAGACTAAGCTCCAGTTGATGCCACACCGGGAAGCCATCAGCAGCCAGACGGCGGGCCGGCTCCGCGACAGTCGCCCACTTCATCGTTCCGTACTTCTCGAGCGCGTATGCCATTCCGGCAACAGACCCCGGGACTCCGGCCGCCTTGTGTCCAAAGGTCGAGGACTCGGGGATATAGTTGCCTTTCGCATCAAGATAGACGTTGCGATGCGCGGCGGATGGGCCCATCTCGCGATAGTCGATCGTCGTCGCCTTTCCATTTGCGAGCCGAATGACCATAAAGCCACCGCCGCCGATGTTGCCAGCCGACGGCCAGACGACAGCGAGAGCAAGACCGACGGCGACCGCGGCGTCGACCGCGTTGCCGCCCTTTTTCAAGACATCGACACCAACCTGCGAGGCGATCTCGCTGACCGAGGCAACCATCCCGTGTCGACCCCGAACCGGGGCCCTCGACGCTGCACTCGCTGAAGGAAGCGAGTTGATCGGTCCCGTCGAGACGGCGACGGAGAAGAGGAGAGCGAGACAGACTATGAGATATCTATTTCGTCGAGCTGACATGACCAGTCTCCCGGGAACGCCGAGCCCCAGCTCGGCGTGGCCCCTAAAGTCGTTACATCGTGAGGACTACCTTGCCTGTCGTCTCCCGCGCCGCGAGCGCGCGGAGCGCCCTTGGCGCCTCCTCGAGAGGCCAGCTACCAGTCACCACAGGCTTGATCTTTCCTTCATTGTAGAGCGTCAACAAGGCCTGCTGAGTCTCAGCCATATAGCCGGGATTGCGCTCGAGATAGCCGCCCCAATAAACACCAACCACGGAAGCGTTTTTGAGGAGCAACCTGTTTGCTGCGACCGAGGGGATGACACCACCTGCGAAACCGATGACAAGCAGTCTGCCTTCGGGAGCAATGCATTTCAGGGACTGGTCGAAGACTTCTCCCCCGACGGGATCGTAGATGACATCCGCGCCATGGCCAGCGGTAATCTGTTTGACCTGTTCGACCCAGCCCGGCGTCTGATAGTCGATCGCGAAGTCGGCGCCTTGTGCGAGGCAGAACTTCACTTTCTCCGCGTTTCCGGCCGTTGCGATGACACGCGCGCCCAGGGCCTTGCCTATCTGAAGTGCGGAGAGCCCGACCCCACCGGCCGCGGCGTGCACAAGCAGCCACTCGTCCTTGCCAAGCGATGTCCGCTTTGTCAGCGCGAACCAGGAAGTTTGGTAGACGACGATCATCGCGGCCGCTTCCGCATAGCTCATCGACTCAGGGATGCGAAAAGTCTTTGCCGTACGGGCAATCGAGATTTCTGCAAACCCTCCGGACGAGACGCTCGCCTGGACTCGATCACCGACGGAAAACTGGTCGACGTCCGGACCAACGGCATCGATCTTTCCAGACACCTCCGAGCCGGGAGTGAATGGAAGCGTCGGTCGCGTCTGATACTTCCCCTGAACCAACAGAATGTCGAAGAAGTTGAGCGCCGCGGCGTGATTCCTGATTCGGACTTCGCCCGGTCCGGGCTCACGTACTGCGACGTCAGCCAGGTCCATTTGCTCCGGTTCGCACCACTCGCGGACGAGCCACGCTCTTGTCATAGCCGCTCTCCCCCTTTAGACAAAAGCGTCGAGGCCGGTAATGTGCTTGCCGAGTGCAAGCGTATGGACCTCGTGCGTGCCTTCATAGGTATAGACCGATTCGAGGTTACACATATGCCGCATAATCGGGTAGTCGCCGGTGATCCCATTTGCGCCAAGGATACTGCGCGCGGTGCGCGCGCAGTCCATGGCCATTGCGACATTGTTCATCTTGGCCATGGAGACGTGCACGGGTTCCATTTCGCCGTTGTCCTTCATTCGCCCCAGCCGGAGACAAAGCAACTGCGCCTTGCTGATCTCGGTGAACATTTCGACGAGTTTTCTCTGGGTCAACTGAAAGCCGGCGATCGGACGATCAAACTGGACTCGCTGCTTGCTGTAGTCGACCGCCGTCTGGAAGCAGGAGGTCGCCGCTCCGACCGCTCCCCAGGCGATTCCATAGCGCGCCTGGGTGAGACACATGAGCGGACTCTTCAAGCCACCACTCCCGGGAAGAACATTCTCCTCCGGGATGAGACAGTCCTCGAAGACGAGTTCAGAAGTTACTGAGGCACGCAGACTGAGCTTGTGTTTCACTTCGGGGGTCTTGAAACCAGGCGTCCCCTTCTCGACGATAAAGCCACGGATCACTCCTTCAGGGTCCTTTGCCCAGACGACTGCGAGATCGGCGACAGTGCCATTCGTAATCCACGCTTTGCTGCCGTTGAGCAGCCAACCATCCTTGACGCGTGCAGCGCGGGTCTTCATCCCGGACGGGTTTGACCCGGCATTGGGTTCGGTCAGACCAAAGCAACCGATCTTCTTTCCGGCTGCCATGGGTGGCAGCCATTTCAGTCGATGCTCTTCGCTGCCAAACTGAAATATCGGGTACATACAGAGAGAACTCTGGACCGAGACAAAGCTGCGGATTCCGGAATCACCCGCCTCCAGCTCCTGCGCGATGAGACCGTATGAGACGCCGTTGACGGCTGCGCAACCGTACTTCTCAGGGAGAGTTGCGCCGAGCAAGCCGAGGCTCGCCATCTCGGGGATGAGCTCAAATGGGAAGCGGCCCTCTTCAAAACAGTCGGCGATAATCGGATTGACGCGTTCCTGGACGAATGTCCGCACCGATTGTCGAATCAGCTTCTCTTCGTCTGAGAGCATCGAATCAAGCTTGAAAAAGTCTACACCTGCCAATGACACCTTGGTTTTCCTCCAGAGAATAGTGCGCCGCAGATTATCACAACTGCGAGCGAAGCAGTGTCTCGATTTCGTCGGCTATTTCCTGCCCGCGCGTGATCAGATCCTTTAACTCCTGGTGTGTCTGCCGTGTCGATTCTTCATCGCCGAGCGCGCCGAGGTTGGCGAGAATCGTGTATGACGCACCGCGAATTGCAGCCACTGCCATCTGCGCGCCAACGGCCAGTTCCGACAAGGCTTCAGGCTTCGCAATCTCGGCGAGTTCATCAAGCAGTTCGAGCGCTGCAAGCGAGCTTTCGGCGACTCGCAAGGGAACGGCGGTTGCGCCTTTGATTGCCTGCTCAATCGCCATCGCCCGCTGCAATCGCCCGGCATCAGTCTCCTGTGGAAGGTGGCGGGCCGCAATCACTCGAGCGTAGCTCTCCCTATCCGCGTCAATGTCGCGGCGCAGCTCGGTGCCAAGATCGTTCAGCTCCTCAAGCAGCTCGCGCGCCTCGGCGTCGGACGCGCCGGAGCGATGCTGACCAAGCGTGACGCGACAGACCATTGCGCCCAACGCGGCGGCAAGTGCGCCCGAGCAAGCTGCGACACTGCCGCCTCCTGGCACAGCAGTCCCACGAGCGACTTCATCAAGGAACCCATCCAGAGCAGAAGTCGCGTTGTCATTTCCCGCAAATGCGAGCGCCCGGTGAAGACTCGTCTCGAGAACAAGCTCGGGTTGAAAGTTTTCAAAGCGCAGGTAGTGGTCGCTACAGGAGTTGAGCGCGTCCTGTGGGACGAGCCCGACAAGCTCGCTCCCTGCGACAGTCACACCATAACGCTCGGCTTCGCTGCGAACCATCTCGTAGGCACGGAAGATCGGTGATTGTTCAACGTCAACGAGGTTCATGGAAACCTGCGTTTGTCCGCGCTCACGGAGTCTAAAGGCCAGGGCTTTGACGTATTTCAACCCGCCATCACGACCACGAACCGCGGTCGCGATCTTCTTAGCTATTTCGAGATCGTCTGTCGCGAGATTGACATTGAAGGCGACGAGCAATGGCCGGGCGCCAACTGCGACTGCACCTGCAGTCGGGTGCAGGCTCGGTTCGCCGAAATCCGGATAGCGGTCGGGATCGATCTTAATCGCCTGACGCAGCTCTTCGAACTCGCCGCGTCTGACGTGCGCAAGACTTCGCCTTTCGGGGCGCAGCGCGGCCTGCTCGTAGAGGTAGACTGGCACATCCAGTTCGTTGGCGATGCGCTCACCGGCGCGGCGCGCGAGGACAACGCAGTCGTCCATGGTGACGCCTTCGAGGGGAACAAACGGGAGGACATCGATTGCGCCGATGCGCGGATGCTCACCCTCGTGGTAGTTGAGATCGATCAATTCGACGGCACGGCGCGCGGAGCGGATCGCCGCCTCGAGGACTGCCTCGGGTTCACCGGCAAAGGTCAGCACAGTGCGATGATGATCTGTGTCGCTGTGAGTATGCAGAAGCACGACGCCGGGGACAGCGCGCACCGCAGCGGCGATCTCGGCGATCTTTGCCGGATCGCGTCCCTCACTAAAATTGGGTACGCATTCAACCAGCCTTCTCATGAGGTCTCGCCTCCTATTCGTCGCCGAAGGAGATTCCCAGTTCACGCGCGGAGAGGATGATATCGGAGTCCAGCGGAACAGATTTCATCTCGCTGATTGCGCGCTCGAGTGAAACAGTGACGATCTTGGCGGAGCGGTAGGCGACCATGCAATTCCGCTCTCCATTTTCGATGGCGCGCACGGCAGCGGCGCCCAGCCGTGTTGCCAACAGCCGATCGCTCGTCGTCGGCATGCCACCCCGCTGCAGGTGACCGAGGACAAGCGACCGGGTTTCGTACTTCGTTCTCCGGGCGAGTTCATCCGCGACAAACTCGGCGATGCCGCCGAGACGCGGTTCACGTCCCACTTCCTGAGCGCGATAGAAGAACTGACCACCCACTGGTCGCGCCCCTTCGGCCGCGACAACGATGGCGAAGTTGCGATGACTGAGCCACCGAGCCTCGATCTTGCGGACAATCGGCTCGAAACGGAAGGGGATTTCCGGCAAGAGAATGATGTCACCGCCGCCGGCTACGCCGGAGTAGAGAGCAATCCAACCGGCGAATCGGCCCATGACCTCGACCACCATGATGCGTTCGTGGGATTCAGCGGTTGCGTGGAGCTTGTCAATGGCATCGGTCGCGGTGGTGACCGCGGTGTTAAACCCGAAGGTAAGTTCGGTCGCAGCGAGATCGTTGTCGATCGTTTTTGGGACGCCGATGATTGGGATGCCTTTATGGGCGAGGTCGTTTGCGATTCTCAGTGTACCGTCGCCACCGATGACGACGAGGGCGTCGAAGCCCCATTGCTGAAAGTTATGGACCACCTCACCTGAGATATCGAGGACCTTTGTCTTTCCGTCTTCGATGATCCTCGCCTTGAATGGATTGCCGCGATTGGTTGTCCCGAGGATTGTTCCGCCGGTATGGATGATGCCTCTCACATTTTGGACGCTGAGCAACTGGATGCGGTCGTCATGGAGCAGGCCTTCAAAGCCTCGTTCGATGCCGTAGACCTGCCAACCTCGATTGATGGCACCGATGACGACGGCGCGAACGACGGCGTTGAGGCCGGGGCAGTCTCCGCCGCCCGTCACCATGGCGATCTTTTTTGGCCCTGCGTTCCCCTTTTGCTGCCTGGGCATCCCTGGAGTTTAAGACGTCTGGGCGTCGGTGTCCAAAGGGAAAGGACCACAAGGACGAAGACTCACGCCAAGGTCGCGAAGAACGCGAAAGGCGCGAAGGAGGAATTGGGGTCAATGACGGATAATCGCGTTTAATGGTATCGCAATGTTTTGGATTGCTAGTCTTCGCGGCTTTTCGCGTTCCTCGCGACCTTCGCGTGAGTCTTCGCCCTTCCTGCCCTGCCGTCCTTGCCCGCTCCCATTCCTTGCCCAGCACCCCGCTCGTCGTCTATCATTGACCGCCGCTGAATGAGGGCTCATTCAGCTTACAAAGAAGAAGATGAGGTTAATTGAAAAGGTAGACGAAAACATGGAATCGACCCGGCGGTTGACTGAGGCAGAGACGCAAGAGGTTTTTGAGAAATCTGAACGGGATCGGTCGCTGCGCGCGGAGAAGGCAACGCAGATTCTTCGCGCTGCGGCCAAGGTCTTTGCACAATCCGGTTACTTCAATGCCAAGGTCTCAGACGTTGCCCGAGAGGCAGGTGTTGCCGATGGAACTGTCTACCTCTATTTCAAGAGCAAAGACGACCTTCTCTTATCCATCTTCTCGACTGCCATGGATGAGTTCATCAGGCGGGCCCGCCTCCTCCTCGCCGAATCCAGCGATCCCCGTCAACAACTGCGCCAATTCGCGTATCTCCATTTCGAATGTCTCGAACGCGATCGCGATATGGCGATCGTCTTCCAGATCGAACTGCGACAGTCAACCAAGTTCATGGCACAGTTCTCCAACACCCGGCTCGCTGACTACTTCCAAATCATTCGCGAGATAATCGAGGCCGGTCAGCAAAGTGGCGTCTTCCGCCCGCTACTCAATTCCAAGGTCGTCGCCAAGGTCCTCTTCGGTGCCCTCGACGAGATGGCTACCAACTGGGTCGTCAGTCACAACAATTCTTCACTCACCGCCATGGTCGAGCCGGTCCTCGATATCTTTCTCAACGGAGTCAGTTGTCAGCATGCAGCCGCCTGACCATCAGATTGGTACCCTCGTGGATCTGCACCGCCACGCCGTCGCGGTGGAGAAACCTGACCTGCTCAACTACAAACTCGACGGCCGCTGGCGCCCCATCTCGAACGCAGATCTGGACCGCGACATCCGCGGCACCGCACTCGGCCTCCATCACCTCGGAGTCCGAGCCGGCGATCACGTTGGACTTCTTGCCGAGAACTCGCCTCAATGGACGATCGCTGACCTCGGGACTCTCAATTGCGGTGCCGCTGATGTGCCCATCTACGCAACCCAGTCTCCGACTCAGGTCGCTTACCTCCTCAACGACGCCGGCGTCGAAGTCCTCTTCATCTCCGATCACGCCCAGTACGAACGTGTCATCGATGCTCTCCGGGTCGCGCCTGCCCTGCGCTCAATCATCGTCTTCCAGCATTGGGAGACGGATGATCGCCGCGTCTTAAGCCTCGATCAATTGTTTGCATATGGTCGGGCAGTCGATGCCGCCGAGCCCCAGCTTTACGAGACGATCCGCAGCGCGGTCACCCCCGAAACCCTTGCAACTCTAATCTACACTTCCGGCACGACGGGTCAACCAAAGGGCGTCATGCTGACACACGGCAACATCATCTCGAATGTGCTCGGTTCAAACGCGATCCTGCCACTTGACACGGACAGCGTGGTTCTTAGTTTTCTGCCGCTCTCTCACATCTTCGAGCGCTCCGGCCTCTATCTTTACCTGTACAACCGAGCGGCCATCCATTATGCGGAAGGCGTGGATGTGATCGCGAGGAATCTGCAGGAGGTGCGTCCTCATTTTCTGGCAGGCGTCCCGAGACTATTTGAGAAGATGTATGACCGCGCCATCGAACGGGCCGAGG
This sequence comes from Acidobacteriota bacterium, assembly GCA_031401095.1. Classification (GTDB taxonomy): domain Bacteria; phylum Acidobacteriota; class Blastocatellia; order RBC074; family RBC074; genus JANNRD01. The sequence goes on along the minus strand of JANNRD010000191.1, from coordinate 16,458 downwards.
GTCGGGGACGCCTCGCCGGGTCAATCGCACACTGGGCGGTGAGAGTCGCAAAGGACTGGGCCAAACGCGCGAGCAGTGGGCTCAAGATTCCGGTGTGGCTCGAGATCGAGCACTCCATTGCGACGAGACTCTTTCTCTCAAAATGGCGGGCCGCGATGGGCGGTCGCATTCGTTACTTCATCTCGGGCGGCGCTCCGCTCTCGACCGAACTCGCAGAGACTTTTTATGGTGCCGGAATGCCCATTCTCCAGGGCTACGGTCTGACCGAGAGTTCACCAGTGATCACTGCCAACAGCGCGATCCAGAACCGGCTTGGCTCTGTTGGCCGCACAATTCCCGGCGTCACGGTTCGCATCGCCGATGACGGTGAGATCCTCTGCGCGGGCCCGAACGTCATGAAGGGATATTTCAACAAGCCAACCGAAAGCGAGGCTGCCCTCAAAAGCGATGCCGAAGGCGTGGTCTGGCTCCAAACCGGCGATATCGGCCACCTCGATAGCGACGGGTTTCTCTTCATCACCGATCGAAAAAAGGATTTATTGAAGACGAGTGGGGGTAAGTACATCGCGCCGCAACCGATTGAGAACGCGATCAAGCAGAGCCGCTTCGTCAGCCAGGCGGTCGTCATCGGCGATCAGCAAAAGTTCCCGGCCGTGTTGATCGTGCCCAATATGGAAGCGCTCAGCAGTTACGCTACACTAAAGGGAATCAGGTACGGGGATTCCGCAGACCTGCTCCGCGATCCGAGGATCGTCGACCTGTTTGAGCGCCAGGTGGCGAAGTACACGTCGCATCTTGCGCAATTCGAGAAGATCAAGGCGGTCGGACTGATCCCGAACGAGTTGACCGTCGAGAGTGGCGAGTTGACGCCAACGCTCAAGGTGCGACGTCGCATCGTCGTCGAGAAGTACAAGGACCTGATTGCCGCTCTGTACAAATCGAAGGAAGAGGAATACTCATCTCACGGACGGGCCTAAACGGCCCATCGGCTGGCGAGGGGTCATTTAGAAAGAGGAGACGCGAAACCACATGCAGATCAGAAGAGCGGCGGTACTTGGCGCGGGAGTCATGGGCGCACAGATTGCCGCACATCTCGCCAATGCCGGTGTCCCGTGCCTGTTACTCGACATTGTTCCGAGGGAGCTGACGCCTGAAGAAACCGCTCTCGGGTTGACCCTCGAATCACCGCGCGTCCGCAATCGCATCGCCCAGGCCGGTCTTGACGCAGCAAGGAAAGCACGGCCCGCGGCCTTCTTCTCGCCGGAGGCGGCGGCGCTTGTCTCCGTTGGTAACTTTGAAGATGATCTGCCGCGATTGAGGGAATGCGATTGGATCATCGAGGCGATCATCGAGAACCTTGAGATCAAGCGGAACCTCTATTCACGGCTCGAGCCCAACCTTCAGCCGGACGCGATCGTCAGTTCGAATACTTCCGGCATCCCGATCGCGAAACTTGCCGAAGGACGAAGCGACAACTTTCGTCAGCGCTTCCTTGGGACCCATTTCTTCAATCCACCCCGCTACCTGCACTTGCTCGAACTGATTCCGACGCCTGACACAGCCGGAGAGGTGTCCTGCTTCATTGCCGGCTTCTGCGATCGGGTGCTCGGCAAGGGAGTCGTCTACGCCAGGGATACGCCGAATTTCATCGCCAACCGCATTGGCACCTTCGCTATGCTAGATGGCATCCGGGTCATGCTTGAGGGTGGCTACACGGTCGAAGAAGTCGATGCTCTGACGGGTACCCTGATTGGACACGCCAAGAGCGCGACCTTCCGCACCATGGACATCGTCGGACTCGATACGGCGGTTCACGTTGCGAAGAATCTTTTTGAGAATGTTCCGGAGGATGAGAAGCGCGACGTCTTCAAGGTTCCGGAAGTGCTGGAGAAGATGGTCGAGCGGCGTCTTTTGGGTGACAAGACGAAGGGAGGCTTCTTCAAGAAGGCAGGTGACGAGATACTGACTCTTGACCTGACCACGCTGGAATACCGGCCAAGAGAGAAGCCGAAGTTTGGCTCAGTCGAAGCAGCAAAGAATCTTGAGAGTCTCGAGGAGCGCCTGCGCGCACTCGTCTACGCCAGGGATCGCGGGGGTGATTTCCTCTGGCGAACGATGTCCGAGAGCCTGATCTACGCCGCCAACCGCATCCCCGAGATCTCGGATTCGATTGTCGAACTCGACAATGCCATGAAGTGGGGGTTCGCGCACGAGCTCGGCATCTTTGAGACCTGGGATGCAATCGGTCTCGAGAAATCTGTGGCGCGGATGCGCGAAGAGGGTCGGACGGTTCCTGCCAACATCGAGCGAATGCTCGCTGCCGGAGAGAAGGGCTTCTACAAGAGTGTTGACGGAGTGCGTCACTACTACGACCTGACGAAGGGAGCATTCGCAACAGAGCGCCAAGTCTCGGGGTTGACGATCCTCAAGTCACTCAAGGACCAGAACCGGGTCATCCGGAAGAATGCCGGCGCGAGCCTGATTGACCTTGGAGACGGGGTTGCCTGTGTCGAGTTTCACTCAAAAATGAACTCGCTTGGCGGCGATTCCATTCAGATGGTCAATCTCGGACTGAAGGAAGTCGAGAAGAATTTCGAAGGCCTCGTGATCGGCAATCAGGGCGCGAACTTCTCGGTTGGCGCGAACATCATGCTCATCCTACTCGGAGCCCAGGAGGGGGAATGGGATGAGCTTCACGCCGGGGTCCGTCAGTTTCAAGCGACGACCATGAGCCTTCGGTACTCACCCAAACCTGTCGTTGTTGCTCCGTTTCAGATGACACTTGGCGGTGGTTGTGAAATGGTCTTGCATTCCGATCGCAACGTCGCCGATGCCGAGACGTATATTGGTCTTGTCGAAGGCGGCGTGGGACTGATTCCGGGTGGTGGCGGCACCAAAGAGATGGCGGTTCGTGCCTATGATTCTGTCGCAGACAATCCTGACGCGGATCATTTTTCGTATCTTAGACGCAACTTCGAGTTGGTGGCGATGGCAAAGGTCGCAACGAGCGCGCTTGAGGCAAAGCGGTCGGGGATTCTACGCCCGGGCGATAGGATCGTCATGAACCGCGATCGGGTCATCGCTGAAGCCAAACAGTCCGTCCTCGCACTCGCGCGCGAGGGCTATCGGCCACCTCAGCCACGCACCGACATTCTTGTCCTTGGTGAGTCGGCTTTGAGCAAATTCAAGATTGGCATGCACATGATGAAGCGCGGCGGTTACATTTCAGACCACGACGCGCTGGTGGGGACAAAGATCGCCGAGGTTCTGAGCGGAGGCGCTCTCACCCGGCCGACGCGGGTCTCAGAGCAGTACCTGCTCGATCTCGAGCGTGAGGCTTTCGTCAGCCTCTGCGGAACAAAGGCAACCCAGCAGCGTCTTGCCCATATGCTCAAAACAGGCAAGCCGCTGAGGAACTAGCTAGAGGACCGTCCTGGAGTGCGGGGACCTGTCACCGCTTTCCCTAAACTGGGTACACCACGGGCCGCAGGAGAAGGCGGTGACAGGTCCCCGCACTCCAAGACGGCGAGAAAGGTAAGAAAATGCGTGAAGCAGTAATCGTCAATGCGTTACGGACTGCGGTTGGCAAAGCGCAGCGAGGCACGCTCAAGGACACGCGGCCTGATGACCTGGCCGCGACGGTCGTCCGGGAACTTATGTCGCGCACTCCCGAGGTCGATGCGAGTGAGGTGGAGGATATCGTCTTTGGCTGCGCAACTCCCGAAGCGCAGCAGGGAATGAACATGGCTCGACAGATTGGATTGATCGCCGGACTGCCCGTGACGGCGGCGGCGATGACGATCAATCGTTTCTGCTCATCCGGGCTGCAGGCGATTGCCCTCGCGGCCGAACACATCATGTGCGGATTCTCTGAAGTCGCGATCGGCGGGGGCGCCGAATCAATGTCGCTCCTGCCCATGGGCGGGCACAACCTTTCGCCGAACCCATCACTCGTCGAAAGCTATCCGGACACCTACCTCAATATGGGCCTGACGGCTGAGAACGTCGCGCGAAAGTACGACATCAATCGCGAACAGCAGGATGAGTTTGCCGTCAGATCACACCAGCGCGCAGGCGCCGCGATCGACGCCGGCAAATTCAAGGACGAGATCGTTCCTGTGACTGTCACATCACGGGAAGTGGAGACAACGTCGGGTGGGCGGACGGCAAAATCACGGATCAAGGTCATCGAAACCGTTTTCGACACCGATGAGGGTGTCAGACGGGACACGACGCTCGAAGCCCTTGCAAAACTGCGGCCGGTCTTCCACGTCAAGGGCACGGTCACCGCCGCCACTTCATCGCAGACCTCAGATGGAGCTGGCGCTGCTCTCGTTATGTCTCGAGAGCGAGCGGCGGCCCTTGGTCTTACGCCGATGGCACGCTTTGTGGCTTATGCGACTGCCGGTGTGGCGCCCGAAGAGATGGGTATCGGTCCGGCCTTCGCGATCCCGAAGGTGCTCAGGCTCGCGGGGCTGACGTTGAATGACATTGATCTGATCGAACTCAACGAGGCCTTCGCGGCACAAGCACTCGCAGTCGTCAAGGCGCTCAATCTCGATCTCGAACGCACTAACGTCAACGGAGGCGCGATCGCGCTCGGCCACCCGCTTGGTTGCACGGGGGCCAAGCTGACGGCGACGCTGCTTTACGAGATGAAACGCACACGGGCTCGCTACGGGATGGTGACCATGTGTGTCGGTGGCGGCATGGGTGCTGCCGGAATTTTTGAGAATCTTTTGCGCTAACAGTCAATTTTGGATGTTGGATTTTGGATTTTGGATTGAAGAGAGAAACGGCGAGGTCCAGACCGGGTTCCCCCAATCCAAAATCTAGAATCTAAAATGCAAAATCGAACGAGGGGAGTCCAGACCATGGTTGCATCACAGAAGGAAATTTTTCGCGGTGGCAGCTTTCTCATTTCCGAGACGCGTCCTGAGCTCGTCTTCTCACCAGAGGACTTCACGGAAGAGCATCGCATGATCGCGCAGACGACCTCCGAGTACATCGAGAAGGAGGTGGCACCGCAGAGCGCGCGGATCGAAGAAAAGGACTACGAACTACAGCGGCAATTACTGCAGAAGGCGGGTGAGCTGGGGCTGCTCGGGGCTAGTATTCCTGAGGCCTACGGGGGGCTGGGGCTCGATCACGTCTCCGGCATGCTGATCTCCGAGTACATTTCGGGTCAGGGCTCGTTCGTGACGACCTTTGGCGCGACGACCAGCATCGGGACCCTGCCGATTGTCTACTTCGGGACCGAGGAACAGAAGCAGAAGTATCTTCCAAAGCTCGCGACCGGCGAGTGGGTGGGTGCGTATTGTCTCAGCGAGTCAGGCTCCGGTTCGGATTCTCTGGCGGCAAAGACGACGGCCCGACTCAACGCCGAGGGGACTCATTGGATACTCAATGGCGAGAAGATGTGGATCTCAAACGGCGCCTTCGCTGATGTCTACATCGTCTTCGCCAAGGTCGACGGAGAGAAGTTCACGGGCTTTATCGTCGAGAGAAACGATCCCGGGGTGAGCCCTGGAGCCGAGGAGCACAAGATGGGTCAGCGGGGATCCTCAACGACGCCAATCCTGCTTCAGGAAGCAAGGATCCCAAAGGACCGACTGCTCGGGGAGATCGGGCGAGGCCATATCATCGCCTTCAACATTCTCAACTTTGGCCGCTTTAAACTCGGTGCGGGTGCGGTCGGTGGCGGTAAGCGGGTGCTCGCACTGGCAGCCAAATACGCTGCTGAGCGGCGTCAGTTCGGGACTCCAATTGCTCACTTTGGAGCGATCAAATACAAACTGGCGGAGATGGTGACACGCCTCTATGCCGGTGAGTCCGCCACCTATCGCACTGCCGGGTTGATCGAAGACCGGGAAAGCACGGTCAACAAGGATGTCCCGGCCGAAGTGCTGGCCGTCATCGAAGAGTACGCTGTCGAATGTTCGATCCTCAAAGTCGCCGGTTCCGAGATTCTCGACTACTGCGCTGATGAGGGTGTGCAGATTTTTGGCGGCAACGGGTTCACGAGCAGCTACCCCGTTGAAGCCATCTACCGCGATGCGCGGGTCAACCGTATCTTTGAAGGCACGAACGAGATCAACCGGCTGCTGATTCCCGGAATGTTGCTCAAGAGAGCGATGAAGGGACAGTTGCCGCTGCTGGCGGCGGCACAAAAACTGCAAGAGGAACTTCTCGCCGGCCCGTCTTTTGAAGACGACGACGATGCGCCTCTGGCAACCGAGCGCAGGCTTGTCGCCAATGCAAAGAAGATCGCGTTGGCGGTGCTCGGGACAGCAGCACAGAAGTTCATGGGTGCGCTCGACAAACAGCAGATGATCCTCTGCTGGGCGGCCGATATCATCATTGAGACGTTTCTTATGGACAGCGCTTTCGGACGGACGGCGAAGCTCATCGGGCGCGATGGCGTAGAGAAGCACGAGTTCGCTATCGAGGCAACGCGCCTCTACATTCACGACGCGATGTCTCGCATCGAAACGGCAGCAAAGAACGCGTTGGCGGCGACGGTCGAGGGGGATGAGCTGCGCATGCTGCTTGCAGCGCTGCGCCGGTTCACAAAGTTCACTCCGCTCAACACGTCGGCGATCCGGGAACGGCTTGCGGACAGGGTCGTCGCAAGCGGTGGCTACATGTTTTGATCGGGGCTTTGGCGAGAGGAGGCCGAAGGAACCCTGCGACCATCGACCCGTTCGTCATCCGGAAATGGAGTAACTGTTTAGCCAATGCGCATCGAGAAGCTGGTCGTCCCCACTCCATTGCCGGTCGGGCCCATCAATCTCTATCTGATTGTCGATGAGCCGATGACGCTCGTCGACACTGGTCCAAAGACCGACGAGACTACCGCAGCGCTTGAAGCTGAGTTCTCAAGACTCGGCTTCAAGTTCTCGGATATCGGTCGCATTATCCTGACCCATACTCACGAGGATCACTGCGGTCTGGCAGCGATGCTCCAGCGTCAGTCGGGTGCCCGCGTCTACGTTCATGAATGGGAGAAGGCCGGCATCACTACACGCGGGATAACCCGCGTCAACCGAAGCCTGCTGCTGAGAACCGGTGTCCCGGCTGACGAGGTGGACGCGATCGCAAGCCGCTACGAGCGCATTCACGATTTCTCTGAAGTCGTCGATGATGTCGAAGGCTATCGCGATGACGAGGAGTTTGTTTTCGCGAGTGGGTCCTTGCGCGTCATCCACACGCCTGGACACACGCCGGGAAGCAGTTGTCTGTTCCGTGAAGCAAACCGCCTCATGCTTAGTGGCGACACAATACTCAAGAACATCACCCCGAATCCGGTGATCAACCCCGATCCGATCGACCGAGAGCGAAGATTCCCCTCTCTCGGCGAATACCTCGTCTCACTCGCTCGCATTCGCTCCCTTGCGCCGACTCTCATCAAGACATCTCACGGTGATGATGTAGTCGACTACGAAGAACACTTTAATCGTCTGGTGCGGCACATTCATGATCGACAGACGAAGATTGTCGGGCTTGTGCCAAAAGCGGGGATCACTGCGTGGGGCATGGCGGGACACGTCTTCCCGTCGGTCAAGGATATCCATCGGTTTCTCGCGGTCTCAGAGACTGTCGCGCATCTCGATCTGGCCGTTGCGGAAGGCCGGCTTCAGGCAGATATCCGCGACGGTGTGGATTGGTACATGGGCGAGTGATTGTGGCGAATATGACTACTGGAATGGACTCAGCATCTCGCTTGCGCGCAACGGTTGTGAGAGCTTTCCCGATGTTCGCAGAGCTCGATGAGACGATCGCGGGGCGCAGCATCGCTGAAGACAAATGGTCGGCGAAGGAGATCATTGGCCATCTGATCGACTCTGCCTGTAACAATCATCGTCGCTTCGTCCTTGCGCAAGGGCGCGACGATCTTCTCTTTGAGGGCTATGACCAGGAGCATTGGGTGAGCGCGCAACGCTACAAAAGGGAATCCTGGCAAGGTCTCGTGGCATTGTGGCAGGCTTACAATCAACATCTGGCCTGGGTCATCGAGGGGATCACTCAGGACGAGTTGCTCAAGCCAAGAAAGGTGCACAGTCTCGACCAGATCGCCTGGAAGATACAGCGCAAAGAGGAAGCAGTCACCCTCGGCTTTCTGATCGAGGACTACATTTCACATCTTGAGAATCATGTGCGCCAGATTCTGCCGGAGTTATAGGTTGTCGGCTTGACTGCCATCGTAAGAGGGACAATGGAAGTAGCAATTCTTCTTTTTGACCGGTTGACAGCATTGGACGCGATCGGGCCCTACGAGGTTCTCCGCTCTGCTCCAGGGACAACGGTGCGATTTGTCGGGAAGGAACCGGGACCGAAGCGCACCGATGCCGGCAGCCTTGCGTTGATGGCGGATTACTCACTCGAGGAGGTAAGCTCGCCCGAGATTGTGGTCATCCCGGGCGGGCCGGGACAGATCGCGCTCATGGACGATCTTGAAGTACTCGACTGGATTCGGCAGGTGCATGCCAGTAGTCTCTGGACGACCTCTGTCTGTACTGGCTCACTGGTGCTGGCAGCGGCAGGGCTGTTGAAGGGTGTGCCGGCGACGACTCACTGGCTTGCCATGGAAGTTCTTGGCCAGTTGGGTGCTCAACCTACGAGCGAAAGAGTCGTCATTCATGGCAAGATCATGACGGCGGCCGGTGTCTCGGCGGGAATCGATATGGCGCTGACGCTGGTTGCGCGCGAATTCGGAGAGGATGTGGCAAAGTCAATTCAATTGGGGATCGAATACGATCCTCAACCGCCTTTCGATGCGGGATCACCGCAGAAAGCGCCCCCTTTGATCGTCAGCCGATTGCGAGAGCGCAGCCGGTTCATCATGACGGGCACGACACCTCGCTCGTGACTTTCGACGGGTTTGCAAGACCGTGGCACCGTGGAATCGATGCTGGGCCGGTTCCCGCAAATTCTCCTGCTGGATGGCTCACGAAAATGAGCGAGGTCGCCTATACTTGGGTGGAAGGGAGAGGCAATGGTCAGGAGGGGGACTTCATGAAAGAAGCACAACTGAGCGCAAAACGAAGCCAGTCGCTCGCTGAGGAGATCGCCAATAGCATCAGCCACGGTATTGGCTTCTTCGCCGTCCTTCTCGCAGCTGTGCCTATCCTGATCATCGATGCAGTCAGAAGAAACCGCCCAAGCGGGCTGGTCGGTGTGACGATCTTTGCGGTGAGCCTTGCATCGGTGTATTTTGCCTCAACCATCTATCACGCGCTTCCACAGGGCCGGGCAAAGCGGGTTTTCCACGCGCTTGATCACTCGGCGATTTTCCTGCTGATTGCCGGCACGTATACGCCTTTCAGCCTCGGCGTGCTTCGCGGGGGCTGGGGTTGGACCCTCCTGGCCATTGTCTGGGGTCTGGCCTTCATCGGGATCGCACTCAAGGTGGTCGGCGGGGTCAACAGCACGGGGCTTTTTGTCGCGCTTTATGTCTGCATGGGCTGGCTGGCTCTGATTGCGGCGAAGCCAATACTAGAGCGCGTCCCGTTCGCCGGGTTGGTTTGGATTCTTGCGGGTGGCGTCGCATACACATTTGGACTCATCTTCTTTGCGGCCGATCGCATCCGTTACAATCACTTTGTCTGGCATCTATTTGTGTTGATCGGTAGCGGTTGTCATATCTGCGCGGTGCTCTGGTATGCGTCCTGACGGACGTTGGCTGACGCGATCGTTCCTATCATGTCGCGACGTGGAATGAACCACTCATTCGACAAGCCGCTCATGCCTCGGGCCGAGTTCATTCGTCGTTTGTGGTCGCATATCGCAATCTCCCTCGGCCTGCTCGCTTTTTCGCTGTTTATTGGAATCGCCGGATATACCTATTTCGAGAATCTCTCGTGTCTCGATGGTTTTCTCAACTCAGCGATGTTGCTGGGAGGTATGGGACCGGTGACGACTCCGCTGACTCGTGCGGGCAAGTTGTTCGCGGGCGTGTACGCGCTCTATGCAGGTCTCGTTTTCCTCATTGCCGCCGGTTTCGTTCTCGCACCTCTTGTCCATCGTATCTTGCACAGATTCCATCTGGATGATGATTGAGCAATACAAACGCGTGGCGGCTTGCCCTCTGTGTCAACGTGATTGAGACACCGACCCCTCACTAGATTACTGTATGAGGGTGGTCAGGAAAGGTCTCATGTCAATCTACTCTGATTCATAAAGACAAGGCGATTCAGGGGAGTTCAATGCTCGACGGCAGGAATCAGATGGCCCTGTTCTTTACCGATTATTCACTGAGCTTGTTCGGATTGCGCGACGGATACTGGAAGTATATCTACGAGTCGGGTGCCCAGCGCTCGAAGCTCTTCAATCTGTGCGACGACGCGCGCGAAAGTCGCGACCTCACCGACGAACATCCCGAGCGGGTCAACGCCTACAAGACAAGACTCGCTGACTGGGGTGCTCGACAATCCAGTTGGTGAAGCGGCCAGGCGCCTTCCAGTCAAAAACGAAGCTTGACGCCGCCCTGCACCAGACGCGGGATACCTGGGATCACACCGCGCCGCCGGTCCACGGTGAACGTACTGTCAGCCAGGTTCTTCGTCGTGAAGAAGAGTGTTGGCGCGAGTCTATCGAGACCGCCGATGCGATAGTTGAGGGTTCCATTCCACAGCCCATACGCGGGAATCAAACCGCGTTGTCCGTTTACTGACGGAGCCACTGTGTTCAGATCATCAGCGAACTGTCTGCCGACATAGACGTACTCGACCAGGACATCCAATCCGTTCGGATGAGAGTAGCCAAGATTTAGATTCAACAACCGTTCCGGCGAATAGGTGAGGCGGTTCCCTTTGATGCTCGTCGTCGAGAAACCGCTGACGTTGGAAAAGCGAGTCCCGAGATACTCCGCCGTCGGAATCCACGTGAAGGCGGTACGGAAGTAGAAGTTGTGAGGCGAATCGAGCAATGTTCCGAAATCGGCGCGCCCCGCGAATTCAAAGCCCTGATGCAGCGTTTCGCCTGCGCTGGTCAGCACGGAACCGACGCCGCCCGACAAGCTCGCGGGCACAATCTGGTTCTCATAATCGAGTCGGAAGAAGGCGGCATCGAGCCGCAATCCCTTCACTGGCAGCGCGCGCACGCCGCCTTCGTAATTCCATGAAAGTTCGGGTTTCAGTTCGACCACGCCGCCTGTGCCGCTGATGATGTCCGCCGGTCGTGGCGGGGCGAAGCCGCGATGCACGCCGGCAAAAAAGGTGACGTTATCTCGCGGGTTGAATGAAACACCGAAACCGGGTACCAACTGCGTCAAGTCGGTCTTGCCTATGACTGCGGGCGAAACCAACCTGTTAGTGCGCTCGATGTTCACGTGTTCGACTCGTAGCCCCGGCGCAACCGTGAATTTGCCCAGTAGGAACCGATGCTGAGCGTAGCCGCTCAACGCCTGATTCTTGCGCTCGTTGTCTTCGCCGGTCGTTCCCGTGCGTCCGTTCGGGCCGAACGAGTTGTTGTTTTGTTGAATGCGGTTCTGCGTTTCGGTATGCCAGCGAAAGCCGAGATCTGTTTCGCCTAGCTTGCTCGAGAGCTTGAGGCGCGGGTCAATGCCGAAGGTTTGATAAGTACGCAAGCGTCCTTCGTTGCCGCACAGCGTGTTGAGTTCAGCCATCCCACTGCAACCGTTGTTACCGAGCCGGTTCGGGCGCTGATCCGAATTGGATGATTGCCGCCACCAGTCGCGGTTGAAGTTAGCGGCGTAGATCGTTGTCGTCAGCACCGCGTGACTATTGATCGCATTTGTGTAAAGCGCCGATCCGCCCCAACGGTCGCCATAAAAGAAATCGTTCCCGAAGGGATTGAAACGCGGGTTCGTGTCAAATTCCGCCTGCGTCAAACCGGAATAGGTGATGTTGGAGTTTTCGCGGTAATACGTTCCTTTGAACGTGAGCGTCTGCCCCCCGGCTTTATCAAGCTGGGTGACGGTTTTGAACAAGACGTCGTTCAACTTGAAATGCATGTTCTCGCGGGCTCCGTCGCCACCTTTGTGCAGGTAATCCAGAATGAAGCCTGTCCGCCCAGCACCTTCGCCAAAGCTCGCGCCGATGCTTCCGTAGCCATTGAAGTAAGCGCGATTACCTCCAGTCAAGGTCACTGAGCCGTGGACTCCATGCGGTGGTGGATTGGGCGTAATGTAATTGAGCAGCCCGCCCAATGTGTTCGGTCCATGCGCGATTTGACCGGAGCCTTTCAGAATCTCGATACCGTTGTAGCGTTCAATCGGCGGGTGATAGTAAGCGTCAGTATCGCCATATGGCGCCATCCCGAGCGGCACACCGTCCTCCAACAGCAAGATCTTGGCCGAACGATTCGGATCGAGGCCGCGAATACTGATCGAAGGGCGCAGACCGAAGCCTTCCTCATCGCGCACGTACACCCCTGTGAATTTGCGCAAGGCCTCGTTGAAATTGAAGGGGCGCGCGATCTCCAGAGTCTGTCGATCGAGCACTTCGGCAGAGCCCGGGATGCGCTGCAACTCTTCAGGGGTCGTGGCGATTTCGGTCGAGATGACGCTGACGTCTTCGGCCAGCGATCCCGGACGCAAGGTGAAGTTGATTGTTCGTCCGCTGCTTTCAAGCGTGACCACCTGCGACGCAATCGAAAAGCCTCCGTTGACAGTGCTGACGAGGTACTCTCCCAGCGGCAAGGATTCAAGACGGTAACTACCGGAGCCGTCGGTCGTCGCCGTGCGCACGAAGCCAGAGTTGACGCGCCGGGCTTTGACAGTTGCGCCCGTAATTGGCGCGCCAGTCTGATCGCCAACAGTTCCTGTCAGCGTGCCAGAACTGCCCGAGGATTGCGCGCCAACGGATGGCGAACCAATCAAAGTAATCAGCGCCAGCCACCCAAGGCATCGGAGCAAGCGACTTCGTCTAATAATGACTATCCTCCCTATCCTCATTGAAAAGTGGCGAGTCTGACAGTGTTCATATTGCACTTACGATAGTTAGAGCTTTGAGCAAGTTGAATGTCGTTTTCAAAAGACCAAACTATATTAGTAGCCCGAGAGGCGAGGGCTGGTCAACCGGTTCTGGAGCAGCGAGGGATTGTACGTCGACGCTGGGGTGGGGGCGGGGGCTGGCGCAGGCCGGTATGCGCCGCTATCTACTTTGCTCTCAGGCGGCAGGAACTTGTGATGATAGGACCCGCATCACTGGAGGCCGGGGTGCTTGCCCTTTGATTTAAGGTAGGCTCTTGACTTCGGCGGCCTTGGCTGAAAAGTAGACGGCCAGGGGATTCCGACCGAGCGCCTTGAGACCCAAGATGACGCAGGCTGCGTTCAATTCGGCTCCTGGCAGGCTGGTGTGGGTGCGGGGGTCGGCAAAGAGCGGTTCGACGCGCTCCGGACCCAGTCGTTCATACTCAAGGGCGATGATCTCATTTTAGATCCACAAAGAACGACTTCTCCGAAACAGCGACCTCGCGGGCCCAACCACCATAGTCATTCGAAGCCCGAACGATCTTGCCGTCCTGCCATGTCTTGCGTGGCACCAGCGAACAGACTATCGGTGTCGCTCCTTTTGCCTTGGTATCCGTCATGAACTTTCGCAAGTACCAACCGAATGTGTGGACAACCTCGCGCTGTTTGGTAAGAAGATTGTCGATCGCCTGGGTCTCCTCACCCGTTCCTCGAATCGATCCGCGCGCTCTCGAGTCGTCATTGATCGCTCCGCCGTCGTTATGACCAAACTGCATGAGGACGAAATCACCGGGCTTGAGCTGTGCGCGGACGCGTTCCCACTGTCCACCAGTGAGATAGGTCCGGTGCTTCTTCCCCCAAGCGCACGATTGACAACATTGATTCTGGTCTTGTCAAAATAAGCACCCAGCGGTTCGCCCCATCCCCATTGCGCATTGGCGCCGTCGCCTAGACAATTCCGAACCGTCGCATTGCCAATCAAAAACAGTCTCGGTAGAGCCGGATTTGCTGAGGGGCTCTGAGTCAGGGAACTACCTGTCAACAGAACCAGGAAAAACACAAAGGCACAGAGAGACCGAGGCACAGAGAAACTACAAATCTCTGTGCCACCGCCCTTCTGTGCCCCTGCGTCAGTTCTCTTTCGAGTGGAGTACTGTCGCGACATCTGAAGATGCTGGGACTACTTCGCCCTCTTGGCGACGAACTCCTGAGGTGGCTGGTCACCGCCCTCTCGCGTCCGCGTCATCTTGATCTCGTCGCCGGTAACCTTACCCTTGTACACGAACTTGATCTCATTGCCTTGAAAATTCGCGACCACGACAAAGGAAATGTCGTCACCGGTGATCTTGCCTTCGGCGATTGGCTGGTCACCCTGCATTCCTGAAACGGTGCCCGTCAGTTTCGCCGCTTCGGCCTTGAAGGTAAACGTCGTCTCGCGCGTTTGACCGCCACGACCCGGAACCTGAGCGACCCACTTGCCATTGACGTCAGCAGCCCATACCACGGTCAGACCCGCGAGTAGAAAAGCCGCCAGAAAAACCACCATTCTAATCTTCATCAAAGTCCTCCATTGTCGAGATCCCTGACATCGCAGAAATCCCCCTCGAACCGACTCAAGTGGTGCCGACACCTGACGCCTCCAAACGCACTGGACACCAGGATTACGTCGTCCCGGCTAAGAGGTAGCGCTCGTCGGCCAGCACCTAATTTCAAGATAGAACACTTGTAAGGGAGAGGACGCCACATCCGGCACTGTGGTTGCCATTATCATCTCGTTCTCGCTTCCAAAGAGTCCCGATCGGACTATCTCCTCCGCTGCGTCAACTGCGCGATCTTCGTCGGGACGCGCAACAGACCGTTGTCATGAATGGTGGACAAGTCAATGTAGCGCAGCAGCAGGTCAATGTTAGGCGGCCCGCTAGAACCGTTGGCTCTGGAAATCGCGGTCAAACCACTTCCATCACGATCTTACCGTTCGCCCGGTTCTCGTCCATCAAGGTGTGGGCTTCCCGGAGCATTTCGAAACCGAAACTCGGCCCGAGCTTGAGCGTAAGCTCGCCTGACTCCACCAGAGACACGTAACGCTGAAGTTGGTCGCGGGTGATATCGGACGCTTCCCCGCTATATGAGGTCAGCTTCACACCAGTAGGTACGTCCCCCATTGGGTGGAATTCCGATAGGCTCCACTTTCCGCCGAGGATGCCTGTCATACAAACGATGCCACCCCGTCGCGTCGCCTGCAGAGAGTCGAGCAATGTCGTTGTACCGACGAGATCAAGGATGCGGTCGTATCCTTCCGGGCAGAAGGTACGGGCTATTTTCGCTATCGCTCCATCGTCGACGATTACATGGGTGGCACCAGCTGCTTTGAGCTCGTCGGACTTGGCTGAACTTCGAGTTGTCGCGGTGACCTCAAGGCCTGCTTGTCGCGCCATGGAAATAGTGCCGAACCCGATGGAGGAGGTTGCGCCTCTCACCAGAAGGTTCTTTGCTCGCTCGACCTCCAGCCCTATGTAGAGCGAACCGTGGACGGTTTGCAGCATCTCGGGCAAAGCTCCGAGAAGCCTCCATTCCAAATGTGTCTGCAAAGGAAAGACGTTCTGCTGTGGAGCGAGAACGTACTCGGCATAGGAGCCGTCAAACTGCCGCCCCATTCCGCCCATCATCGCCGCGACGCGCTGCCCGACAGACAAGTTGCAACCGGGCGCAGCGACAACTTCACCTACACATTCAATGCCGAGCACTCGCGGAAACTTTACCGAGGGCGAATCTCCTCGCCGCGTAAACCATTCTGACCGGTTGAGCCCGAATGCCCGGATTCGAATCAACACCCATCCGTCTCGCAACGAGGGTCGGGGTATTTCTCTGAGTTCCAACCGTTCCGGCCCTCCAGGCTCTCTGATTACATATGCGCGCATCGTGTCCGGCATTGGTTTTCCTTGCTCAGCTATTCAACAGAGGTGCTCGGTCGCCTAACGACGAAGTTCAGCAGCGGGGCCGACTGGAACGACGGCATACCTCGGAACGGCCTCATGCCGGCCCCGTCTGCTGCAACGGCTGGTTCGGCGCTGCCTCGCCTGCCCCGCCCATCGGAGTGCACAGGCCGATGAGCGTCCCCTCGACGCTGCGGACGTAAGCCACCGTCTGGCCCCAGGGCATGAGCTTGGGTTCCGCGATCACGACAGCGCCCGCCCCGACCGCCCGGGCGAACGCCGCCGGCACGTCGGCCGTGTAGAAGGCGACTTCGACGCTCGACGGGCCGCCGCTCGCCGGCCGCACATACCCGCCGGGCATCATCACGTCGCCGCATTGGTGGGAGGCGAAGGCCAACAGGGGAGGGGTGCCGGGCGCGCCGCCGGTGTCCAATTCGGCGAATTGCAGCGCCTCGTCGAAGAAGCGAGTTCCGAAGCCGAACGCCCGGCGGTAGAAGTCGAGCACCGCGGGAACGTCGTCCACGTACAGGCAGGTCCCTGCGAGCGTCATCACGACTGCCTCCCCCGCCGAACGAACTCACGTATCATCAT
>JANNRD010000190.1:0-16296 GCA_031401095.1 Acidobacteriota bacterium | reverse complement strand
TGCGCGGCGGCGATTACGGCCCGGTCATTAAAATCGGTGACGGCGCCGCAAGCAAGTTGATCCGCCGCCTGGTGGACGGAGATGGTGGTCTGCAGATGCCACCTACCGGACCACTCTCCAACGAAGAAATCGGGCTGCTGCGCGCCTGGATAGATCAAGGCGCGGAGTTTCGCACCGACATCGTCGCCGAGGCACCAGCCCGGCCGGTGGACCCCAGAGTCACGGCGCTGATCGCGGCGGTCCGTGCCGGAAAGCGCGGTGAGATCGAGAAACAGATAGCCGCCAGTCCTGAGGTGGTTAAGGGAGTGGATGCGGGCGGTTCGACCGCGCTGCATCACGCCGCAGGCTATGGACCGGTCGGCAATTTGCAACTGCTCATCAACAAGGGCGCTGACGTGAACGCGAAAAACCAGCGCAGTTCGACGCCGCTTCACTGGGCCATACACGATGAAGCCAAGGTACGCCTCATCCTGTCGAAGCGCGCAAACGTCAATGCCAGGCAGGTACAAGGACGCACCCCACTTTATCTCGCAGCAATGTTAGGCAATGGCGTCCCGACACTGCGTCTGCTGCTCACCAGCGGGGCTGATCCCAATCTGGCCAGCGTCAACGGACAAACGCCACTGATGCTGGCAGCTACGCGAGGCAACGTCGAAGGAATGCAGTTGCTGATCGAGAAGGGGGCGAATGTAAACTCAAAGGATAGCGCCGGTGAAACCGCGCTGATGGCGGCCTGTACAGGTGGCAACGAGCGTGCCGTGCATTTGCTGATCGCGCAGGGAGCGGACGTTAAGGCGACATCGAAGCGCAATGAAACCGCCCTCGGATTCGCGGCGACCGCGGGCGTGCAAGCCTCGGTCGAGATGTTGCTTGCCAAAGGCGCGGATTTGAACCTTCGCAATTTCCGTGGATATTCCCCCGTCATGTTCGCCGCCAGTTCGGACGCCATGCCGACGGGAGTCGTCAGGTCGCTGCTGGACAAAGGCGCCGACACCAGTTTCACGGGCGATTACGATGAGCCCGCCAGCGCTCTTGCAGCCAAACGTGGCCACACGCAAGCGGCCAGATTGCTGGGCGCGGTATCTCCGTTGGCAACCGAAGGCGGTACGGCCAAGGTGAAGGCCGTCAATTTCAGCCGTCGGTCAATTCCAGATGCGGTCGGAAAATCTCTCGCGCTGCTCGCATCACAGAGCAGCGCCTTTATTCGGACCGCCGGGTGCAACTCCTGCCATTCGCAGGATCTCCCCTCGGCGGCTGCCGGCCTGGCTCGCGATTATAGACTCACGGACATGAGGGCATTTCCGCAACTGCCGGCCACGATGACGCCACCGGTGGAGCAGGTCATGGACTTCAATGTAGTCAGCCCCAACAGCGTTGCCTGGGAATTATTTGATGCCGGAATGAACCACAACCCCGGGGATCAGGTGACAGATGCTATCGTCCGCTTTATCCTCGCGTCGCAAACCGCCGACGGCGGCTGGCGCAACCCGGAAAGTCGTCGCCCACCGATGAATTCGGGCAGGTTTCAGACCGCCGCACTGGCTATTTACGCAATCAAGAGCTATGCCCCTGAGGCAGAAAAGCTGAATTGCGAAAAGGCCATTACCAGTGCCGTGGCCTGGCTGGAAAAGGCTGTACCGGTGACGAGTCAGGACCACGCCTTCCGACTACTTGGGCTCGCCTGGGGAGGCGGCTCAGCGACGGTGATCCACCATGAAGCAAGATCCCTGGCCGCGATGCAGCGCGCCGACGGCGGCTGGAGCCAGTTGCCCGCGATGGCGTCAGACGCCTACGCCACGGGGGAAGCCGTGTTCGCTCTCGGCTTCGCTGGTAGGATGACCGTCAGCGATCCTGTCGTCCGGAAGGGCGTGGATTATCTGTTGAGCACACAGGCAAGCGACGGCTCATGGCACGTCAGGTCGCGCGCCATTTGGTTCCAACCGTATTTCGACAGCGGATTCCCCTACGGGCAGGATCAGTTCATATCCAGCGCAGGAACCGCCTGGGCCACGCTGGCGTTGACTCTCGCGGCGGAGCCTGTGAAAGAATCACGACGCTAATCGGCTCTGCTTCTTTGCGCCCATCAGGCCGGTCAGCCTGATGGGCGCTTTGTCTTGTGCATTGCCTGTAAGGATGAAAGGGACGGCGTCCCGCGTCTAGTTGAAAGTTGGGCGCGGCGGGTAACACATCCGACGCTACTTCCTGCATCGATGCCGCGGTCGTTCGCTCGATCTCAGCGATGATTCCTTCGACTCGCGCTGCTCGGACCTCACCCCTTAACCGCCAGATCGGCAGATTCTATGCAGGGCGCTGACATTAGGAGGCCTGGCAATCGTACAAATGGCCCCCACTAGAATCCCAGGCCAATGCCACCTTGAGAGGGATCTCACATTCTCGGGGGGCGCAGCACATTTTCAGGGTTTCATTATCCTCGCATTCAGGCGATAATGGGCCGACGTGTCGTTCCTGACATTAAGCATATAGCCCCGTCGATGAGGCCCCGGCAAATAAGAGGTCTTGATCCTCTGCTTTTTCTCTGATCGCAGCGATTGCGGTTCGCGCCAATGATGCGAACCGAGAAGCGCCCCCTACAGTAAACGCAGGGGGGCTCTCCGACACCCCAGCTGGTCCCGCTCACCGGACTCCAGTCGTGTCTGCCTGATCGTTCGATGACAGAGAGTCGTGAAGTCTAAGGAGCATATGCGAAGAAGGTTGCCCCCACCATCTACGCGGCTGATACTCTTCTGTCTTCTCCTACTCACAGTCGCAGTCGTCTCGACAACGACGTCGCTTCGCAATGTGTTGGGCGCGCCCCAACAAGGCGGACAACGAAGGTCGGTTGACGGAGTCTGGGAGGAGATCGACACCAAGTCCCTTGCCGCCACCGATAAAACTCAGACGACCACTTCAAGATCGTTCCGTCTTGACCGCGAGGAGCTTTCAAGACTACTCAGCCGGGCCCCGCGCGAAGTTACGGGAACTGCGATTCAGGGCGACTTGATGCTCAGTCTGCCGCTGCCAAACGGCGGATATGGCCGATTTGTGATCGAGGAATCAGGCGTTCTGGCTCCGGAACTGGCCGCGCAGTTTCCAGAGATCAAGTCGTATCGCGGTCGAGGTGTGGATGACCCCTCGCTCTGGTTGCGCTTCGACTGGACTCCCTCGGGCTTTCACGCCAATGTGACTTCAAGCAACGGTACCTTTGTCATTCATCCGGCAAGCAGCGAAGACACCACCCGATATGTCGCCTACAGTGCCGAAGACGATCCCGCTGCATCCGAGGACCTGCTCTGTGAGGTTGCAGAAGCGGAAGGTCGTCTGGGGAGAGGACTCAGCGGGCGACTCACCTCGGGGACCAACTCGATAAGCGCTCAATTCTCGGGTCCTTCCCTGCGGACGTTCCGGATCGCGATCGCGACGACACAGGAGTACACCAATTCCTTTGGTGGCGGGACCGTAGCTGGGACGCTGGCGTCGATCAATACCTGGCTCAATGGTATGAATCTGATCTACGAGCGTGAACTGGCAATCCGCTTCGTTCTCGTCGCAAGCAACACCACTGTCATCTACACAGCCGAGCCGGATCCGTTCACCAACGGAAACACGGGGTTGATGATCGAGGAGTCGCGCGCGCTGCTCAACACGCAAATCGGGATATCGAACTACGATGTCGGGCACACGCTCGGTGCTCAGGCCGGGTCAGGGGCATCCGGACGAGCCTACGTCGGAGTTGTCTGTGATACGTCGTACAAAGGTGGGGGCGCGACAGTCATCGGGCAGAGTATCCCGGTCGGCAACATCAGTGTTGTCGGTGTCCTTGCGCACGAGTTGGGCCACGAACTCGGCGCAAGTCACTCCTTCAACGCTTCCTGCAGTGGCAATCGCATGCCTGGCGGTGCCTGGGAATCAGGGAGTGGGCTGACGATCATGGCCTATGCTGGCCAGTGTGCGCCCGATGCGATTGTCAGTGGCAGAGCGATGCACTTTCACTTGGGCACAATCCAGGAGATAACCGCATACATCAATTCCGATGGTAACTGCGCGGTGTTGACGTCAACCAGCAACAATGCGCCGGTGGTCAATGGTGGTCTGGATTATACGATCCCACGCAGCACGCCGTTTACTCTCTCCGCGGCCGCGACTGATGCGGACGCCGGCGACCAGAGCAATCTGACCTTTTCCTGGGAGCAGATCGACTCTGGCGGGGCGACCTACCTCTCACCACCTTACAGTGATGCGGCCGATTCCTCGAGCACGACGCGCCCGATCTTTCGGCCATTCTCACCAACGAGCAGCCCAAGCCGAACGTTTCCGAGCCTGACCTACATTCTCAACAACGCCAATGTCCCGCCAGCGACGATCGGCGGCTTGCAGACCGCGGAGAACCTTCCGTCAATCGGTCGACAGTTGTCCTTTAACTGCGCAGTGCGCGATGGCAGGGGCGGGACAAGCATTGACGGCCTCAGTCTGACTATCGCGGCCAGTGCAGGTCCCTTTCAAATGACACAACCCAACGTCGGTCTGACGTGGGAAGCAGGGACTGTTCAGACTATCGCATGGACCGTCAACGGAACTAACCTTGCACCGGTAAGCTGCTCGCAGGTCCGGCTCAGTCTTTCGATCGACGGTGGACAGACCTTTCCGACGGTGCTTGCAGCGAGTACACCGAATGACGGGAGCGAGTCGGTGTTGATGCCTGCCAATCAGGTGAGCGCAACGGCGCGAATCAAGGTCGAGGCGGTTAACAACATCTTCTTTGATGTCAGCGATGCAAACTTTTCGTTGGTACCACCCAACTCATGCCAGGCGGTCGCGGGCCTTCTTCAATCGATCGGATCGCCGGGTACCGATGTTAATCTCACCGGAGTCAATTTCACCGGAGTAACCAGTGTCACGTTCACTGGTGGGGTTGGAGCGACCTTCAACGTCACGAGTAGCACCGCGTTGAGGGCAACGGTGCCTGTCGGTGCAACCACTGGGCCGATCAGGGTCAGTAAGACCAATTGCGCTGATGCGTTCTCACCCAGCTTTATAGTCAGTTCGACTCCGCCAGTAGGCCTGGCCGTTGATGATGGGAGCTTTGAAGGCGCCTATACAGGCGGAGGTTACGCCGTGAATCGGCTGACGCCTTCGGCATATCCGGCGACACTCACTTCGATCTCGATCCACTTTGCCAGTTTCACCGGGCTCCAGGTGGGAACGGCTATCGACCTGCTGGTCGGAGTCAATCCGGATGGCGATGCGAACATTGATAACACGAGCTTCCAGGTGACTCCCGCGACGGTACAGGCACTCAATCAGTTTAATGTCTACTCGGTCCCGAACTTGACGATCAACACCGGCGATCTTGTGGTCGGCTTCCGTTACACGGTGACCAGTGGCGTTTTCCCGGTGGTGTACGACAAGACCTTACCTGCACGAGGGAGATCTTACGGATCGGGTGATGGGGTGTTCTTTGTCCTTCAGGACACGTATGGTGCGACTTTCGTCGGGAATGCGGGGATCAGGGCGAGTGTCTACCAGGGACCGCAGGGGCCGGTTTGCACTCCTTCCATCTCGCCGACGAGCTCGAGTTTCAGCAGCGCCGGAGGGAATGGGGCAATTGTCGTTACCGTTGCGGTGGGTTGTAGCTGGACGGCGGTGAGCAATGTCGGCTGGGCCCAGATTACTACCGGTACTGGCAGCGGAAATGGGACAGCCAGCTTTGTTGTGACGCAGAACTCGGGTGTCGCCCGCACTGGCACGATGACGGTTGCCGGGCAGACGTTGACGGTTCGTCAGGGCGCCAACTTTGCGGATGTCGCCCCGAACTCAGCGTTCTTCGAACACATTGGCAAGATGTCGGCATCGGGGGTCACTGCCGGGTGCGGGCAAGACTTACAGGGGAATCCACTCTACTGCCCGAGCCAGCTGGTAAGCCGCGAACAGATGGCCGCGTTCATCGTCCGTGCCTTGGGAGACTTCAATCCACAGGTCCCCGGGCAACAGCATTTCGTCGATGTCCCGCCATCGAACGTTTTTTTCTCTTTCATTGATCAGATGGCGGTGCGCGGCATCACGTTGGGTTGCAATGCAAACGGCCCTCTCTACTGCCCGTCAGGCAACGTCACGCGGGAGCAAATGGCCGCGTTCATAATCCGTGCGCTCGGGCAGTTCAATCCTCCAACGCCAGCGCAGCAACGCTTCGCTGATGTACCGTCGTCGAATGCCTTCTATGCCTTCATCGATCGAATGGCCGTTCTTGGAATCACGCTTGGCTGCGATCCACAGGGGACGCTCTACTGTCCTGGCGGCTCGGTAACGAGGGAACAGATGGCCGCTTTTCTGGTGAGGGCGTTTGGGCTATGAGGAGTAACGCGACCTCGAAGCTTCACCTGCGCAGCGGAGTCTGGGCGTCGCGATGAGTGAAGCTCCAATAGACATGTCCGCTGTCAGCATCCGCGGAAGAGACGTCATGCGGTGCGACCGACGAGAATCGATCGAGGATCTGACTATCGCAAGACAACCGCCGGATAGCGGGCCTCTTTCTCCTCGCTCTCTTCCTCCTCCCTTTCTCATTGATCAGCTAACTTCTCGCTGGACCCTCGGAAGGGGCGGCGGACGCTGTGCTCTCCATTCAGCCGGTCATCTTGACATCGCTTCTGCTACTTGTCGTCTTACGATATCGATTGGAATCACATCCGCTCAATTACGAACTGTTGAATATCTGGTTGAGCCCTCACGAACAGACCGCGCCGGAGGTGGCCGCGCGGCCTCCTCCGGCGCATTGGAACAGGTGGATATCCGGCCCCTTGGGCATCCACAGCCGATATTTTTGCTACGATGTCGGCCGGAAGGCGTTCGAGCTGATCCCTCACTGTTCTCCCTTTTCTTCCTGTCCCTGGTCAGCGGCCTCATTCTTGCTGGACAGCTCGCGTGGCTGGTCCAGAAGATTGACCAATCGAGGTTGTTAGCCAACCAAACGAATCCCGAAAGGCCAGCGTTAACGTGACGTGGACAACATTCCCTTTCACTTGCGCCGCAAGATCGAGCCTGAGAGATCGTGAGGGCACGCGCTGTGATGGGAGACCCTTGAGGGAGCGCACCTTCGTAGAGTAGAATCACCTCAAACACCCGGAGGAAGGTCCGCTGTTAGAAACGGGAGCATAGAGGCGATCTCGCAAGCGCGACCAGAACCGCGCGTGCGATGCGCATTTATCGACGCCAAGCGCGGGCTGATCATGAGCACTCTCCCTGGCTTTATAGGCATCGTTCTCACATTGTCGATAGCCTGTCTGGTTGTCCGCATCGGAGCGCACCGCCTCTTCAAGCGCAACCGTCAACCCGTCGACGGAACAACATCGGTCTCGCGTCTACTCTCCGAATGGCGGTGGCTGCTTTGGCTGCTGCTGATGACCGACGTCTTTCTCATTTCCAACCACCTCCTGGTGCGTGGTCTCGCGGTTGGAATCTGGGATATCAACGCCGCGTACTACCCATACCAGACTCTCGTCGCCGACCATGCGCGGTCGGGACAATTCCTGCTTTGGGATCCATGGTCGAGCGGGGGCCTGCCTGCCGGCGGAGACCCCCAGTTTGGAGCCTTCTCGCCTGTCAATCTGGCGATTGGACTCGTGGCAGGTGGAACCTCGACTGGCTTCCTCACTTACTGGTTGTTGATGTGGTGGCTTGGCGGAGTCGGGATGATGCTCTTAGCTCGACACCTCAAGGCACCAGCCTGGGGCGGAGCGGTGGTTGCTCTTGGCTTCCTCTTCTGCGGAACCTACATCGGACAGGCTGAGCATACTTCGCTCATCAGTGCCTTTTCCCTACTGCCCTTTGTTATCTGGCGTCTGAACGTTGCGCTTAGCTCGGGTCGGCTCCTTCCGGCAGTTGAGGCGGGAGCGCTCTGGGGCGCCTCGGCCCTCGCAGGATATCCTGGGATGGTTATTATTACCGCGCTCTTCGCAGGCCTTTGGGCGTTGGGACGATGGCTTTGCAGGCACGATCCCTGGGCTGGGCCTCCGTCCGATGGCCGAGTCGCCCAAGAGGACGGGCCGCGCAAACCCACAATTCGCCTGGTCGTTGCAGCAATCGGACTTGTGCCGTTAGTCGGCGTTCTCGTGCTTGCGCCGACTTACTTCACGTACTTTTACGAAGGCTCAGGGACCAGCACGCGGGTCGGGGCCCTGGCGCGCGAGATCGCAGTCTCCGAGAATGCCCTTGCACCAGGCGCCATTGCCAGCCTGTCGAGTCCTTATCTACCAATTCTGAAGTTCTTCAGCCAGACCGCGGTCGGTAAGGGTCTGTGGTCGGAAACGGATATCTCGGGTTGCGGGCTATACACGGGAGCAGTCATCAGCGCGTTCGCCCTCCTGGCGCTCTTCAACAAGCCTCGGGAGAAGTGGCGCTGGTGGCTGCTCGGCATTGGCCTTCTGAATCTTGGGTTCGCGGTTGGTCCGGCGCTCCCCTTGCGTGGGTGGCTCTATGACTGGTTCTACCCAACACGTTTCTTCAGACATCCGACGATATTTCGCGCCTACCTCTTGTTCGCAATCGCAGTCCTTGCGCTGATCGGAACCCGCGATCTCGCTGCAGTGCTGTCGTCCGTCAGGGACCACACACGGCGGCGCTTCTTGGCCGCTGCCATCCTATGTTCGTCAGGTGCGCTTGGCGTGTTTTACTACTACGTCCAGTCGCCGGCGATAGAGAGGGTGTCGCGGGCCGGGGAACCCTTTGCACTGTGGCATGCGGCGAGCGTCTGGGCGGGCATCTGTGCTGTTGCCATCATCGCGTGGGTCGCGCCCGCTCGCGTAAGGCCCTGGTGTGTGCCCTTGTTGTTGTTGACCTTGGCCGCGAGCGATGCTTTTATGACGACCAGCATCTCGATCGGCATCCTTGCCGACGCGTTTCCGGCTTCGGTCAAGAGATGGGAGACATTGGACAAGCGGCATTCCTCCTCGCTCGACCTGGCGCCACGCGGCTTGCTGCGCGAGGAGATGGCGCTCTACCGCGATGGCGACTTCGTTCTGGATATCACCAACGACCAGATGATCACGAAGATTCCCGCGTTCAACACCTATGCGACGGCGTCCAACAACTATCAAATGGTCATGGCGAGCGATGCAACAATGAGGAGAATGGCGGTCGGGACGGATCGCATCTGGTTCTCGAAGGAGGCCGGCCGAATGGCTCCGTCTGATGCGAACTTCGCCTTGTTTCGCAATCGGGTCCAGGTTCTTGGCAGCTTCCCGCTACTTGTCCATTCATCGAGTGAGATGCTGAGGATCGGGGCGATAAGTACGTTCCTTGAGGCCGATCGCGAAGTTGAAATAACGCGGCTTCCAGCCGCCGCCGCGGTGCCCGTCACGCTGATCAAATATGTGCCCAATGAGCTCAGTTTCGAGGTACAGTGTGCGTCTGACGGTTGGTTGTTGGTGACTGACCGTTGGGCTCGGAGCTGGCACGCTGAAGTCAATGAGTCCCCGGTCGAAGTTTACGGTGGAAACTTCATATTTCGGGCGGTTCAGGTTTCAGCCGGCGCAAACAGGATCAGATTCAAATATCAGCCTCGAGGGTTTCCGTGGTTGGTCGCCCTTAGTTGGGGAACCTTGCTGGTCGTCTCCCTCGCTTCGATTCGTAGGGCGACAGCCAAAACTCGATCAACCTCGTAATCAGGAGATGAGATAACTCATGAGTAGGAAGCTTACCCGTATTCCATTGACGTTATCGCTACTGCTGGTGCTGATACCTGTCGCCTGCCGCAGCTCTACCGCGCCGGAGAGCGCAACTTCGTCGTCGCCATCGCCCCACAGCGCAGCCTCATCGAGAGGGACGACAGTTGGAATCTTCAGACCAGGTATCACCACATTCGCCCTCCGCAAGAGTCTGACTCCTGGCTTTGGTGATGTTGGCGTCAAATTTGGTCGGGCTGATGATATCCCGTTGGCGGGAGATTGGGACGGGAACGGGAGCACGACCGTGGGAGTCTATCGGCCCAGCGAGAGCAACTTCTATTTGCGCAACACCAACAAGGACGGCGAGCCTGATCTCGTCGTCGCATTCGGTACTAAGGATGACGTCCCTGTGGTCGGCGACTGGGACGGGAATGGAACAGTGACGATCGGCACTTATCGCCCAGCCGACTCGACATTTCATTTGCGAAACAGCAATTCCGCGGGCGAGCCGGACGTCAAAGTGAAGTTTGGTGCTCAGGGCGATCGGCCAGTGGCGGGGGACTGGGACGGAGATGGCCGTGCAACGATCGGCGTGTATCGGCCCGATGGCGTCACGTTCCTCCTGCGTAACTCGAACACGCCGGGCAAGGCTGACTTTACTGCGGTTTTTGGAGAAAAGGGAGATGTTCCGATCATCGGAGACTGGAATGAGGACAAGGCAGTCACAATTGGGGTCTACCGGCCATCCACATCACTCTTCATTCTCCGAAATCTCAACACGA
Organism: Acidobacteriota bacterium; assembly: GCA_031401095.1. Taxonomy (GTDB): domain Bacteria; phylum Acidobacteriota; class Blastocatellia; order RBC074; family RBC074; genus JANNRD01. The sequence goes on along the minus strand of JANNRD010000190.1, from coordinate 5,858 downwards.
CAGGTGTTCCACACGCGATGGTGACGTTTGGTTCACCCGGCGATCTGCCCATCGTTGGAAACTGGAACTAACCGGAAGTATCGAAACAAACAGAGTCAATGTGGCTTGCTGTTTCGCGGCCGTCCGACGCGGACCGGTCGGCCGCCCCTTACGCTGACGCGGGGCACGTGCAGCGGGTTTGAGGCAGCTTCGGGAGGCAAATCCATGAGTTACCCGACGGCGCACCTGGCGAAGTGGCCTTTTCAGCTAAGCCCCACTCTTTCGGCTGACGAAATCCGCCGCATGGAAGACGAATTGCACGGGCTCGTCTCGCTGGCCCCCTATGGCTGGTCCCACACCCTTGATCTGGGAGCGATTCAAGTTGAGGGTCTTTTTGGTGACAACCACCTGAGGATCGCGGGACTGCTTGACGACTGGCAATGGTGGCCGGAGTCATTGGCGGACGCGACAGTGGCTGATATCGGCTGTTTCAGTGGGGCACTGAGCCTCATCATGAGCGCTCGAGGAGCATCGCGTGTCTTTGCCGTCGATGAGATCCCGGAGCACCTCGCACAATGCGAGTAGCTCGTCAAGATTCTGGAGCAGCCTCTACGACCTGCCTCAGCATATCGCTCCGGCAAGTCTCGATCTGATTCTCCTGAGCGGGGTGCTCTACCACCTCAGCGACATGCTGGTGGGGCTCGTTGCCACTCAGCATCTACTCAAGGAGAACGGGGTTTTATTGATCGAATCAAACGCGGTCGAATGCTACGATTATTCCTATGCGAACTTCGGCCGCTTCTTCGCCGGAATGTGGTGGCAGCCGACTGCGCGTTGCATTCAGGACATGTGTGAGTTTGCTGGCTTCCCGCCGCAAGTCCGTTTCTATATGGCAGGTCGATGTCTGGTCAGAGCGGTCAAGCCGCCCGGAGCGAGGCTTCAGTTCAGACGTGGTTTGAACTTGCCGTTTGCCAATCGCCTTGACGAGGTCCCGCGCCCAATGGATCAGTCGATCATGTCACCCGCTCCGTGCAAACACGATTGAGCTGTTACAGTCCAAACGCTCTCACAAGGAATGCGGCCATCTGCCCTCGCGTGACGTTGCCTGCGGGGCAATAAAGCGGACCAGTTGCATTGCAGCCGAGTGTGATTCCCCTGAGGGCCATCTCCTCGATAAAGGCATAGAACGGATTCGACGCGGGCACGTCGACAAAGCGCTGAGACATTGGGACCGGAGGATTGTAAACACCCTGTGCCCGAATCATGAAAGCGGCCATCTGCTCGCGGGTGACAGTGTTTGCTGGACAGTAGAGTGGACCAGTTGCATTGCAACCAAGCGTAATGCTGCGCAGGGCCATGTCTTCGATAAACGGGTAGAAGCCGTCGGACGGCGGGACATCGAGAAATCGTTGCGTGGCAGGCGTTGTCGGGCTGAAATTACCCAGGGCCCTGATGATGAACGCGGCCATTTGACCTCGCGTGACGGTGCTCGAGGGGCAGTACAGGGGTCCATTTGCAGAGCAGCCGAGTGTAATCCTTGCTGCTGAAATCTTGCCGATAAACTCGTAGAAGATGTCGTCCTGTGCGACGTCGAGGAAGTTCGCGCCCTGCTGGATCGCAACAGGGTAGCCGGCAATGTAGGCAACGCCGCTGCGCGCCGTGCCGCTGTTTACAGCAACGTCGAAGCTGACCACTCCATTTCCGGTTCCGCTTGTGGCGGACGTCATCGTCACCCACGGGATCGACTCAAAGACCTCCCAGGGGCAACCGGGAGTTGCTGTGATGTTGAACGTGCTGGAGCCAATCTTTGCGGAGAAGTTTCTGACAAGTGGTGAAACCGTGAGGGCGCAACCGTCCGCGATCGTCACCGTGCCGTTGTGCCAAATGGCCGTCAGTGGCAGCCCATCCGCCGCGAGCATGATTCGGTTAGTTGGAGAATTTGTAGTGATAATCTGGGTGGACGGCAGGGTGATGTTTGACAGTGCGAGGAAGGTCATCACCACGAGCTCGTGTGTACCTGCGGTAAAGCCGGTGCCGGGGCTCTTGACAACCTGCAGTCCAACCCGCCCTGAGCCCGAAAGGGAAGAGTCAACATTGAGCGTGGCGCCTCCTATGCCAGCGCCAGGTACAGCCGAGATGAACACGAGATGAGTCGGGTCAAAGGCGATCGAGAGGTTGATCGTATTCTCCGGATTCGCACCACCGACTGCCGTCAGGTCGATCGTCATTGAGCCGGTCTGGCTCCGCTGGATTGTCGTCGCGTTCAACCGAACGACTGGGATAGGCTGCGCCGGGTCGACCTGGTAAAGATAGGCCGCTCCAGTGAAGGAGTTCTTAAGATACGCCCCAACTGCGACCACGTCGCCGCTGATCCCGACCGAGTAGCCGAATTGGTCGCCGGCTACCCCATCGCTGGCTGTCAGCTTCTCGACTTCCGCCCATTGGTTAGCCCCGCCCTGGTTGCGCCCAAATAGGTAGGCAGTTCCTTTCTCCGCATTATCGGCACCAGCGCCACCGACGAGAAAATCGCCGCTCATTCTCAAAGAGTTTCCAAAATTGTCCCCAGCGACACCATCAGACGCGACCTGCTTCCTTACTTCACCCCAGTTGTTCGCGCCGCCTAGGTCCCGATCAAAGATATAGACCGCGCCCCTCGACGCGTCGTCGAGGGCCGCCGCGACGACGACCGTGTCGAGGCTGATATCAACCGCGTTTCCAAAACTGACTCCCGCCACCCCATCAGACGCGATCACCTTCTTGACCTCGCCCCAATTGCCAGCGCCCCCCGTGTTCCGGCCGAAGATGTATGCCGCGCCTTGCGCTGCGTCGTCCTGGTCTGCCCCAACGACAAGTAAGTCGATGCTGATGGCAACCGAGATACCGAAGTCGTCACCGGCCTCGCCGTCCGTCGCCGTCAGCCTTCTCGCCAGGCCCCAGTTGTTCGCACCACCCAGGTTTCGCTCAAAAACATAGGCCGAGCCCCGGCTCGCCGTGTCGAACGGAGCTCCGACAACGATGGTATCGCCACTTATCCCCACTGAGGTACCAAACCGGTAGGGCCCTGTTCCGGCCGACGGCGTCAGTTTTTTGACTTCACCCCAATTGTTGGTCCCGCCGGAATTACGCGTAAACACGTATGCTGCACCGTTCGTTGAATCCTCGTCATTCGCACCGACAACGACGGTATCGTTACTAATCGCGACCGCGCTACCGAACGTGTCGCCACTTTGACCGTCTGAGGCGACTAGTTCCTTCACCTCTCCCCAATTGTCCGTCCCGCCATTGTTCTGTTGGTAGATGTAGGCCGAACCCGCCTGCGTGTTGTTGAAGAGCGCACCGACGACGGCTGTATCCCCGCTGAGCGCGACGGAGTTTCCAAAAAGGTCAAGGGACGCAGCATCTGAAGCGGTCAGCTTCTTGATTTCGGTGAAGATTGGGTCAATCGTCACGGGGTAAAAAGCGCCAGTATCTTCCACAAGCAGCGAGATGTAGCCGTCGCTCAACTCCATGCGCGCCGCCAGCTTGCGACCGAGCGCGTCGAATGCGGCGAGGTGATCGTAGCGCATCACCTTCTTGCCAGCCGGTTGCGATAGAACTACCGTTTGCCCGTTGTCTTCGAGATCCGCCCTCAAGCCGCCGCTCAACTCGATGACCACGCGCAGCGGTGCATCCCCGAGCTTGATACCCGGTCGGTTCTCGAGAGTGAAGCCCTGCTCGAGTCCATGACGCCTGTTGACGTACCACTCCACAATCCCAGTCTCGGGGCTATCGCCAAGAGATTTTCGCAATTCGAGACGATTACCTGTCGTTCTGATTGGCCCGGAAACTGTCTTAGTGATCTGGTCTCCGTAGCCGATGCCTTGGAGCGTCATGCCGAGTTGCCACGAACCCTCTTCGGAATCGCGAACGGGCGAAATGCGAACACGACCGCTTCCGGGATGGAATTGCACGTCCTGGTGAGTATTGCTGGCGCGCTGTACTCTCGCGGAGGAGGGCAACGCCTCGTCGATTCGCCAGCTGAGGTCTCTTTGTCCTGTTTCGAGTGAAGGACTAACGCTGTCCAGCAGCCCATTCTCGTGGGGATAGTCGGCTGCGGGTTGACCTGGCAAGGCGGTCAGTGCCTTGCGTTGCCTCGTTCTACCTGGCGATCGGGGCAACGCGCGAGTTGGTCCGCCCGGGTATTCGGACTGACCGACCTGATGGTGGTGGGCGAGTGCTCCCACATTGGATCGCGGGAAACTGCCAAGCAGTGCGGCTGTCAGTAGAATCAGAAAGAGAGAGACGGCATGCGGGCGAGTGCGTGTGAGTGTGGATCGCAAGGTGTACCTCCGCGTAAAACACCGAGAGCTCCGCTACCTGGTCAGGGGGCATATGACCACATCGCGTCACCGACTTTGTCCACACGACACCGGGATGCTTTTCTTTGCTTCGCTCGCGGCTGTTAAGCCCATCTGATTATGTAACGGTTCGGGTTTCCTCTGCAACAAGAATCTTAAGGTGGCCACTCCCCGCGAGCCCGTGACCTCGACGGCGGAACGCCAGCCGACATCCGCCGAGCCGTGGGAGTCAATCGAAGTCTGCGATCTTGCGGAGGAGGAGGCCGGGCCGAGTGAATCAGGGGAGAAAGGCCCTTGAGAGAAAGGCAGCCATCTGCCCGCGGGTGACGTCAGCGACGGGACAGTAGAGCGGGCCATTGGTGCTGCAGCCGAGGGTGATGCTCCGGAGGGCCATTTCTTCAATAAAGCCGTAAAAGATATTTGCCGGCAGCACGTCAACAAAGCGCTGAGACATTGGTATCGGAGGATTGAAAACACCCTTTGCTCGAATCATGAAAGCGGCCATCTGTTCTCGCGTAACGTTGGATGTCGGACAGTAAAGCGGACCGACTGCACTGCATCCGAGCGTGATTCCGCGGACCCCCATCTCCTCGATAAAGGCGTAGAAAATGTCTTCCGGGGGGACATCAAGGAAACGTTGAGACGCCGGGGCGGGCGGGCTGAAAGTACCCAATGCGCGAATAATGAACGCCGCCATCTGGCCGCGGGTAACCGGGCTGAGTGGGCAGAACAGCCTCCCATCGGGACTGCATCCAAGGGTGATTCTTGCGGCTGAGATCTTGCCGATGAACTCGTAGAAGATATCGTCCTGTGCGACGTCGAGGAAATTGGCACCTTGTCGAATCAGGAACAAATTGCCCGCGACGTATGCCTGTCCGGTTCGCGCCACACCACCATTGACCGCCACATCAAAGGTCACGGTCCCATCGCCAATGCCGCTGGTCGCAGAGGTGATCGTCACAAAGGGGGCAAGATTCGAGAAGGGGGCAAGATTCGAGACGGTCCATGGGCAACCCGGCGTAGCCGTCACTGCGACTGTGCCAGACCCGACCTTTGCCGAGAAATTACGCACTGCCGGAGCGATGGAGTAATTGCACCCATTGACCAGAGTAGCAGTCCCGTTTGTCCAGCTTGCGCTCAGGCTTTGGGCATTGGCGGAGACGAGTTGGCGGGCAATCGGAAAATCGCCGAATCCCGTCGAGGTTGAAGGTGCCGTGCCAGTCGCCAACGACACCATTGTGATCACGAAGATTTGATGCGTCCCCGCAGTGAAGCCAGTTCCGAAAGGCATGGCGAGTGCCAGGCCGACATGTCCGGAGGCGAGAAGAGACTGGTTGACGATCAGACTGGCACCCGTCGCGCCGCTTCCCGGGACAGCTGAGATGAAGGCCAGTTCCGCAGGGTCAACGACCGAAGCTGAAGCAGCCCGTTCGAAGGACAAGCCCTCTGATTCGATTTCCTACCGCGCCTCTCCCAAGTTTCGGTCCAATGCCTTCGCCATCTCCACCTCCTTGCGAGCCTCGTCCGTGCGGCCGAGGCTCG
>JANNRD010000189.1:0-12697 GCA_031401095.1 Acidobacteriota bacterium | reverse complement strand
TTCTTGATGACGCTCAGACCGGGCTCTCAGGAACAATACGAAAAGAGACACAATCCCATCGGGTCCGATCTGCATAGTGTGCTCAAGGATCATGGAGTGCACAACTACTCCATCTTTCTTGACCCGGCAAGCGACCGGCTTTTTGCCTACGTCGAGATCGAGTCTGAGAAATTGTGGCAACAGATTGCGGAGACTGAGGTCTGCCGCCGCTGGTGGTCATCAATGAAGGATCTCATGTTGACCAGTTCTGATGACAGCCCGCAATCGACAAGTCTGAAAGAGGTCTTTCACATCGATTGAGGTGGCCTGACTGCGCGGGGATCGGAAGGCCATGATCTTCCGGACGTCGACTTTGAAGAGAAATGAAACGACTGGAGGTTTCGCGGCGCAAATTTCTTGAGACCCTCGCTGTCACGGGAGGGGTTCTCAGTGCGCGATCAAACGCCTCGGCGCCGGCTTTGATTGACCGGTTATCGCTCGTGAGGCGCCACGACCCAGTCTTGCGGAAGCTGGATCCGCTGAGGGGCGGGACAGTCCCTCACCGATCGGGCCGTTGTTAATCTGGCAACAACCGCACCCGATTTTCTTTGCCGAACTCTGTTACCAGGCTGACGCTAATGGGGCAGCGCTTGAGCGATACAGATCGATAGTCTTTGAGTCAGCAGAATTCATGGCGTCGTATGCGTTTCTCGATCGGAAGGCGGGGCGTTAGGTGCTCGCGCCTCCAGTGATTCCGGCGCAGGAGAACCACCCAGCGCGCGAAACGTGGAATTCGACGTTTGAGCTTGCTTACTGGGGGTGGGGCCTTCGTGCTGCCCAACGATGGCGCGAGCGACTCGGATTGAAGCGCAATCCAGCCTGGGAACGCGTCATTTCCAAACTGTCATCCTTGCCAAAGCGCGAGGGGGTCTATCTGGCTCACGAGAACTGTCCCGAGACGTTTACTTTGATCAAGGCGAACCGCGAATGGCAATGGGACAAGACCTGGGGCTGGGACTATCCGATGACGGCCATGACTGCAGCTCGGCTCGGGGAGGCGAAGCTCGCTGTCGATGCGTTGCTCATGAAGACAGAGAAGAATCGATATCTTGCAAATGGTCACAGCTGGCAGCGCCGAAATCTGCCTTGTTATCTTCCAGGCAATGGAGGGCTGCTTTATGCAGTGGCAATGATGGCAGCGGGATGGGATGGCGCGCCAAAGGTATCAACCCCGGGTTTCCCTGCTGATGGGAGTTGGAGGGTAAGCTGGGAGAGACTGAGTCCGAGTAGGATTTGATGGGCATGCAGCGTGCTGGCATGTGCGCCAGGCCGACAACTGCACAACCACTCAAACTGAGGCCGAGAGAAACTCAAATTTCCGCGCTCCGCCTGATCTTATGTCTGGCGGCGAAAAACCAGGACCGAGTTGCAGATCGCTGCTGACGCTGCTGTAGCTCATCAGACTTACGAGGAGGTCGTTTATGAACCCGAAGATAATTAAGCCGTTCAAGGCACTTGCTCTCATAGCTTTTGTGGTGACCCTCTGTTGCCCTGAGTCACTCTTTGCTCAGGAAGCCCGTGGAAAAATCACGGGAAAGGTGAGGGACGCTGGCAAGGCCGTCGTTCCAGGCGCTGCCGTCAAGGTTATCAATACCGAGATGGGGACGACCATCTCGGCTCCGACCAATGAGTCTGGCAGCTTCCTTGCCTCCTTCCTCATACCGGGAACCTATCAGATCACGGTTGAGGCCACCGGATTCAAGAAATATGTCCGTGACGGTCTTGTCGTTTCAGTCAACGACTCTCTGGAAATCGATATCGATCTGGAGGTCGGCACCGTTGATCAGACGGTGACCGTCACGGGAGATGCTCCGCTGCTTGAAACGACTTCGGGTTCGATGGGGCAGGTTGTCGACGCCCGGCGAATCGCTGAGCTTCCCATCGGTCATGGTGATCCATATGCACTCATGGGATTGGCCGCTGGGGTCTCGTTTAGTCGTGACCAAAGACTCGATCGTCCATTTGAGCCTACACATATCGTCGGTTATTCGATCGATGGAACGCGCGCCAATCGCAGCGATCTGACGATTGACGGCGCGTCGAGCACTTCAACGGCCAACGCCGGTGAGGTGATCTCCTCGTTTGTGCCACCGCAGGATCTGGTTCAGGAATTCAAGGTGCAGACGGCGACCTTCGATGCAAGCTTTGGCAACACCGAGGGCGGTGTCACGAATCTCAGCATCAAGTCCGGAACGAACCAGTTTCATGGCACCGCTTCCTACAGCAACTTCACCCCAGGTACTTCGGCCAACGACTTTTATGCAAACCGTGCGAGACAGCCGATCGCTGACTTCTACTATCATCGTTTTGGCGGAACCGTCGGTGGCCCGGTCTGGATCCCCAAGGTCTATAACGGCCAGAACAAGACATTCTTCATGTACGGCATGGAGGGCATTCGCGAGGCGAGACCGAGGAACAACGGAACCCTCAGCATTCCGACTGACAAGATGCGAACGGGCGACTTTTCAGATCTCCTTGCGATTGGCCCGCAGTATCAGATTTTCAATCCGTTCACCCGGAAATCGATCGCTGGTGGCCGGTTCCAGTCGGACCCGTTTGTCGGCAACATCATTCCGACGGCGCTCATCAACCCGATCGCGAAGAAGTTTGTCGACAACTTTCTTCCGCGAGCGACAAGTACCGCGACCGCGGCGGACGGGTTGAACAACTTCCAGCAACCAGGTCTCAAAGAGCGCGCCATCTACTATTCACACACCATCCGTATTGACCATGCCTTTAGTGAGAAGCACCGAATCTTCGGACGCACGAGCTGGTACGACAGAAACAGCGATTACAACAACTACTATGGGAATCTCGCGACGGGTTCGCAGTTTTCGTTCATCTCGAGACAAGGGGTGTTCGATGATGTCTATACGATCAACCCGACAATGGTTTTGAACGTCAGGTACGGATATAACCGGTTTATCCGCTTTGACTCGCCGAATCCGGCGAACAAGGGATTCGATCTTGCCTCTCTCGGATTTCCATCGTCCTACGCCAACCTGATTGCGAAGGATGACGCACGGTTCCCACGCTTTGACATCAACAGCTATCAGGGCACGGGGTTTGGTGCCGATTTCAGGCCGACTGATACGCACAATGTTGTCGGGCAGCTGACGAAGACGATGGGGACACACTCGATCAAGGGTGGCGTCGAGTTTCGCTCATATCGAGAGAACAGCTTCTTTGACAGCAACAATCAGACGGGTCAGTTCAATTTCGACAACACCTACACCAAAGGACCGCTTGATAATGCTACTCAGACCATCCAGCGGGGGTTCTCGTTTGCGGCATTTCTGCTAGGGATCGCGAGCTCTGGTTCGATCAACCAACCGGCTGCGTACTCTGAGCAGTCATTGGCGTGGGGCGCTTTCGTCCACGATGACTGGCGGGTCAACAGCAAGCTGACGGTCAACGTCGGCCTGCGGTACGAGGTCGAGGGTGCACTGACCGAGCGGTATAACCGATCAGTGAGCGGTTTTGATTTTTCGACGGCTCAATCGATCGAGGCGGCTGTGCTCGCGAAGTACGCACTCAACCCGACTCCAGAGGTTCCCGCCTCACAATTCAAAGTCAGGGGCGGACTGTTGTATGCTGGAGTCAACGGAAGCCCACGCGACCTATATCAGGTTCCGAAGCATAACTTCATGCCCCGTCTTGGCTTCGCTTACAAACTCAACGAAAAGACCGTCATCCGCGGCGGCTACGGGATATTCTTCGGATTCCTTGGTCAGCGGCGCGGTGATGTGATTCAGACGGGATTCAGCACCAACACACCGCTTAATGTGACGCTCAACAACGGGTTGAATTTCATCGAGACATTGTCGAATCCGTTTCAGACGGGGCTACGACCAGTTCTTGGGTCGTCACAAGGCATCGCCACGTTCCTTGGACAGAGCGTTAGTTTCTTCAACCAGAATCCGCTGTCACCGTATATGCAGCGGTGGCAGCTTGGTTTCCAGCGCGAACTGCCGTTGGGTTTTGTGGCTGAGGCAAGTTACGTTGGTAATCGTGGAACTCACATCGAGATCGGCCGCAACATCAATGCGACGCCCAACCAGTACTTGAGCAAGAGCGCATCTCGCGATACGACAACAATCAACTATCTGTCAGCGAACATTCCCAACCCGTTTGCCGGCCTCGTACCGACAGGAACATTTCTGGCGGGCACGAACATCGCGCGCGAACGGCTCCTCCGCCCGTACCCACAGTTCGATCAGGTGAACACGACCGACAACAATGGCTACTCGTGGTATCACTCACTCCAGGTCAACCTCGAGAAGAGATTCTCCAAGGGCTACACGGTGCAGGCGGCATACACCTTCTCGAAGTTTATGGAAGCGACGTCATACCTCAATGGAGCCGATCCGTTGCCGACCGAGATGATCTCCGATATGGATCGCCCGCACCGGTTCGCTGCGAGCGGCATCGTTGAACTGCCATTCGGCAAGGGAAAGAGATTCCTGGCCGATACTCCGACAGTGGCGTCGTATCTCATTAGTGGGTGGCAGGTGTCTGCGATCTACGCGTTCCAGAGTGGGCCGCCGCTGGGTAACTTTGGCAACATCGCCTTTACCGGCAACGTCGGTGACATCAGACTCCCGCGCGGTCAACAAACGCTTGAGCGCTGGATCAACACGTCTGCAGGGTTCGTCAATCCGAACGGGGCCCTGGCTTCCAATGTCAGGACACTCCCGTTCCGCTTTGGCTTCATCCGGGGCGATAAGATCAACAACTTCGACATTGGCATCATCAAAAAGACAAAGTTTGGTGAAGGCAAGAAGGAGTTTCAATATCGCGCTGAGTTCCTCAATGCTTTCAACCACCCGTTGCTCTTCACAACCGCGGTCAATCTGGATCCTGCAAGTGCTGGCTTCGGTACAGTGACGGCGGGCACACAAGGCAACTACGCTCGTCGGATTCAGATGACGTTCAAGTTCCTGTTCTAAGGGGAAACCCGCTTCTGCACTGGAGAGCCCGCGGGTTGTGAAGAGTTGATGACCAATGGGCATCGCCCTCACAACCTGCGGGCATTTTCCTGTGTTCGCCCGTGCGTTCCCGGTCGGCTTCTCATTTGGTGTCTTTTGGCCCAAACTGATCCGACAAGACGTCAGAGAATGCCGTAAAAACAAGGAGCTCGACCCGTCATGAAGCGACGCTACGTCCTCGTTCTGTTACTTCTGTTATCAGCGCTTGCCACTCCGATCTGGGCGCAGGCGACAGATGACTTCCCGCTCGGACCGGACTCCAAACCTCAAACCGGAGTGGCAAAGGGCGAGGTCCTGAAGTTCACTCTCCAGAACTCCAAGATCTTCCCCGGCACCTTCCGGGATTACTCGATCTACATTCCCGCGCAATACAACCCGGACCGTCCCGCGTGTCTCTATGTCAATCAGGACGGGCTTCAGTATGAAGCGCCGACGGTCTTCGACAATCTGATTGCGAAGAAGGAGATGCCGATTACGATCGGCGTCTTTGTCATGCACGGACGCGTCCTTGCCGCTGATGGTAATGCCGCGCTCGACCGGTTTAATCGAAGTTATGAGTACGACGGCCTGGGTGATAACTACGTTCGCTTCCTGTTAGAGGAGTTACTCCCGGAAGTCGAGAAGAAGACTGCGTCTGATGGGCGGCCGATTCGGCTTTCAAAGAGTGGAAACGATCGCGCCATCGGTGGGCAGAGCAGTGGCGCGATTGCGGCCTTTACCGCAGCCTGGGAGCGACCCGATGCCTTCAGCAGGGTCTTCAGTGCAATTGGAACATACGTTGGCCTCCGCGGGGGAGATCGCTATCCGACGCTCATCCGCAAGTACGAGGCAAAACCGATTCGAGTCTTTCTTCAGGATGGCTCGAATGACAACAACAGCTATGCGGGAGATTGGTGGATGGCGAACCTGACGATGGAGCGCGCGCTGGTGTTTGCCGGTTATGAGGTGCAGCACGTCTGGGGTGAAGGTGCTCACAGCGGGAAACATGCAACCGCGCTGTTCCCCGAGGCGATGCGGTGGCTTTGGAAAGACTGGCCTCAGCCGGTGCGGGCTGGCAAGTCCAGGAACTCAACGCTCGAGGCGCTGCTTATCCCGGGCGAGCCCTGGCAACTCGTCTCCGAAGGCTACAGGTTCACCGAGGGACCGGCAGTCAATTCTCGCGGCGAGATATTCTTTACGGACGTCACCGACAGTAAGATCCACAAGATCGGCCTCGATGGGAAGGTCAGTCTGGTAACCCCGGATTCAAGGAGAGCATCGGGGCAGGCGTTTGGCCCCGATGGTAGACTCTATGTTGTCGTCGGCGGAGAAGGTGGAGTTGTGGCGTACGATACAGACGGCAAAACAACGGTGATTGCGGATGGTTTTGTTGGCAACGACATCATCGTCGCGCGCAACGGCAATGTCTATGTCACGAATCCGCCGCCGGGCAACAGTAATGAGCCGAGCAAGGTCTGGCTCGTCAAGCCTGGCCAGTCTGGACAGGCCTTCGAGAAACAAGTTGTCGACACCGGCCTGCGCTACGCCAATGGAGTTGCGCTCTCTCCGGATCAAACGCTCCTCTATGTGGATGACTATCGTTCGCATTGGGTTTATAGTTACCGCATTCAACCGGACGGTACGCTGACATTCAAGCAGCGTTTTTATTGGCTTCATGTGCCAGACAGTGCTGACGACAGCGGCGCCGACGGCTTGCGAGTCGATCGTGATGGGCGGCTTTATGTCGCGACGCGTGCAGGAGTTCAAATCTGTGACCAGGCTGGCAAAGTACAGTGTATTCTCGCGACCCCAAACGGCAGAGCGTCAAACCTGTCGTTTGGCGGTGAGAACTTTGATACGCTGTTTGTGACAGCGGGCGACAAGGTCTACAAACGAAAGTTGAAGGTTAAAGGCGCGCAGGCCTGGGATACACCATTGAAACCGGCGGTGCCCAGACTATGACGCGCGGTGGATCGTCGCCGGAGCATCAGTCAAGAAGGTGTTTGGCGAGAGATGGAACCGGCTGTAGTACGGCTGGCCACGGGTACATAGGATGATTCATTGAATGAAGAGCATCGGATCAAAGAACTGCGCGCGAATCCTCGTCATCATGGCCTTGGCGGGGGTCTGGATTTTTGCCACGGCACCTGCTCGTGATGCCCAGCAGAACCGGAATGCGAACCCAATCGACAAACCAATCCAGCTATTCTTTGAGGCGAATTGCTATGGTTGTCATAACTCGGAGCTAAAGTCTGGTGGTCTCAATCTCGAGCAATACAAGACGACGGCAGCGGTGACGGCGGAGCGCGAGATCTGGGAGCAGGTGCTGCAAAAGGTCCGCACGGGAGAGATGCCTCCCAAGGGGACGCCGCGGCCCAATGCCGACGAGCTGAGGGTGGTGATCGGCTGGATCGAGCAGGAAATGGATCGCGCGGATCGGCTGGTCAAGCCCGACCCGGGCAGGGTCACCGCCCGCCGCCTGAATCGAGTTGAATACGACAATACCGTTCGTGATTTGCTCGGGGTGGACTTCCGGCCCGCGGACGACTTTCCCCAGGATGATTCCGGCTATGGCTTCGACAACATCGGGGACGTCCTCTCGGTCTCGCCAGTGCTCATGGAGAAGTATCTCAGCGCTTCCGAGAAGATCGCACGAACATCTCTTTTTGGCCCCGCGTCCGTCAAACCTGTGCTGATTCGACTGCAGGCGCCGGGCCGGAGAATTGTCCCTACTCAGACGCCACTTTTCGATTACGACCAGACCGGACTCAATCTGCCAAACGCACTGCATGTGACGCACCGATTTCCGGTCTCGGGAGAGTATGTCTTCCGGACGATTCTTGGAGGTGTTCGCCCGGGTGGTTCCGCGCCCTTTCAGCTGGCGCTCTGGATCGACGGGCACCAGACTCAGACAGGTGAGATCGATCCTGAAGCGGAAGCTTCCTTTGACCAGGATCGCCAGGACCTTGGCGGGAAGGTGCGTGAGTTCAGAGCAAAGATCCCGGCAGGAGAGCACTGGATTGCGGTGTCGATACCGCGGCTCTATGAAGGTCTCCCGTCAAAATACGGAGGACCTGCGCCCTCGACGAGGAAGGAACCGCCTCAACCTCAGTTCAGGACGCCTCCAGGAGCTCCACCCGAGCGGATCGCCGAATTGAGGAAGCAATTCGATGAGCGGCGGGCCGAGCGATTAGCCGCGAATGATGCGCGCATCAGCGCGATCGAAGTCGGCGGACCTTACGCTCAGGAAACCGGACCCTCACTCGAGAGTCTGAAGAAGATATTTGTCTGCGGGCATCTGGACGGCCACCATCAAACTGGCTGCCCCCGACGCATTGTCAACAATCTCGCACGACGAGCCTACCGCCGGCCCGTGACGAACGGTGAGATCGAGCCACTTTTGCGACTCGTATCTTCAGCCCAGAAGAACGGTGAGTCATTTAACGAGGGCCTCGGTCTCGCAGTGCAGGCGATACTGGTTTCACCACACTTCCTTTTCCGCATCGAAACTGACGCGAACCGATCGCGCGCGACGCTCAATCAAGGTGCGCACGTGATCTCCCAGCACGCGCTGGCTTCGCGTCTCTCCTACTTCCTCTGGAGCAGCATGCCCGACAATGAGCTGCGGCGCTCAGCGGACCAGGGAACTCTGCAAAATCCCGTCGTTCTCGAGCGGCAGGTCCGCCGCATGCTGAAGGACCCCAAGACCCGCGCCTTGGTGGAGAACTTCGGTGGTCAATGGCTCGAACTGAGGAAGCTCGAGTCGGTCAAACCCGATCGACAGCGTTTTCCCGAGTTTGAGGAATACCTGAGAATGTCGATGCGCGAAGAGACCGAGCTGTTCTTTGATGATCTTGTCCGACAGGACCGAAGCATCCTCAACTTCATCGATGCTGATTACACATTTCTCAACGAGCGGCTCGCAAGATTCTATCGGATACCAGGAGTCACCGGGACCAACTTCCGCAGGGTCAACCTGAACGGCACTGAGCGTGGTGGGGTCTTAACACACGCCAGTGTTCTGACCGTCTCTTCGTACGCGACACGTACCTCACCGGTCCTCCGAGGGAAGTGGATTCTCGAAAACATTCTCAACTCGCCGCAACCACCGGCGCCCCCCGGCGTGCCGAATCTCGATGAGGCAAAGGTTGGGTCTGCGTCCTCACTGCGTCAGCAGTTGGAGGAGCATCGCAAGGATGCGACGTGTGCGTCTTGCCATGTTCGGATGGACCCATTAGGATTTGGGCTGGAGAATTTCGACGCGATCGGAGCCTGGCGGACTCAGGACGGCAAACTCCCGATCGATGCTTCGGGTACTCTTCCGGATGGAAGGTCCTTCAAGGGTCCGGCGGAGCTGAAGACGATCGTCAAGGGAGACCGCGACGCCTTCGCCGAAGGTCTCGCCGAAAAGATGCTGACCTACGCCCTGGGTCGAGGTCTCGAGCGTTATGACCGGCCCACAGTGAAGAAAATTGCGAGAAGTGTTGCGGCAGGCGATTACCGTTTCTCTCGTCTCATTCTCGAGATCGTCAGTAGCCTGCCGTTCCAACAACGGAGGGGGACTTGAACTCAATGTTTATTACCGGCAAACATCTTCCACGAAGGACCTTCCTCAAGGGAGCAGGAACTGCGATTGCGCTGCCGTTGCTTGACGCGATGGCGCCGGCTGGCGCTTCGGCGATCGGTGTCAACACCAAGTCGCCTGTCCGACTCGCATTTGTCTATGTTCCCAATGGCATTGTCATGAAGGACTGGACGCCGGAAGGAGTCGGCACGGGATTCGAGTTCAAGAGGATTCTCAAGCCGCTCGAGCGGTATCGTGAGGATCTCTTCGTCCTGAGTGGGCTCGATGACCACAATGGGAATGCGCTTGGAGATGGCCCAGGCGATCATGCGCGCGCGGGTGCGGCTTATCTCACCGGAGTTCATTGCAAGAAGACTGCTGGCGCCGACATTCATAATGGTATCTCGGCGGATCAAATCGCGGCACAGAAAGTGGCCTCACAGACGCGGCTCCCGTCGATAGAACTTGGCTGTGAAGACTCGCGAACAGTTGGCAACTGTGACTCGGGTTACAGTTGTGCATACACCAATAGCATCTCGTGGCGTGGTACCACGACGCCGATGCCACCGGAGATCAATCCGAGGATGGCATTCGAGAGACTCTTTGGGACGGCAGATCTGAGCCTCTCTCCGGAAGTCCGACAACGACGAGCGGCGTATCGCAAGAGTATTCTCGACATCGTTCGCGAGGACACACAAAAACTGAGTCGCAATCTGGGTGCGTCTGACAAGCGCAAGATTGATGAGTATCTCAGTGCTGTCCGCGAGATTGAACAGCGGATCGAGAAGGCGGAGCAGGACAATCGCGGGATCACGCCTGGGATTGAAAAGCCGGCCGGGATTCCAGCTGAGTTTGCCGACTATCTGAGGCTCATGTACGACCTGCAGGTGGTGGCCTTCCAGAGTGACCTGACGAGAGTTTCGACGCTGATGGTTGGTCGCGAGGGCAGCTCGCGTGTCTACCCGGAGATTGGCATCCCGGATCCGCATCATCCTCTAACCCACCATCGCAACAATCCGGAGTGGATCGAGAAGATCGTCACGCTCAATCGGTACCACGTCGAGCTCTTCGCCGAGTTTATCGGAAAACTCAAGGCGACAAAGGATGGAGACGGGACGCTGCTCGACCACTCAATGATTGTCTACGGCAGTGGACTGAGTGATGGTAACCGGCATACTCATGAGAGTCTTCCCGTGATTCTGCTGGGTCGCGGCGGCGGAAGTTTCAAGCCTGGCCGACATCTTGTGTACCAGCGCGGCACACCCATGACCAATCTCTATCTGACGCTACTTGATCGAATGGGTGTCGAAGTGGAGAAGATCGGCGATAGCAACGGTAGGGTGGAGCATTTGTCTGAGGTTTGACGCCGTTCTCGACTCTTTGCAGAGAAGCGGCACACGCGTATATCAACGCCGAGAGGATGCAAAGGCGCAAAGCTCCGTAAGGTCTTTGCGCCTTTTGTCGATGCAGCGAGGAAAACGAACGTCCAATCTGAGTGGTCGTCCGCGTCGTGGCGGTAAACTGCCGACTGCCATTCCGAAGGCCTGCGAAGCTGTCGTCCCCGCTGACATCGAAGCCCGCCTCGATCTCGTCGCTCTTCTTAAGGAGGCCAACAGGATTGGGCGCAAAACTGAATTTCAGTAACGCAATTGCCGAAGGTTGGCCAACCTGCCAGCCGTGCCGATCGGTGAGTTGCAGCAGATCATGGCGCGGTCCACGACGCCTACGGCAAGTTGTTCTTGAAGCCTGCCCTCCAAACTAAACGCAAGTGGCCTTGCGTTTAGTTCTACCAAACGTCATCATGATGGCGTATGGTAAATCGTCGTTTCTGGATCGAAAGCATTGAGCAGCAGTGGCGCCGCCGCTCGATTCTCTGGTTACGGGGCGTGCGCCGCGCTGGTAAGACCTCGCTGGCGCAGTCCCTCGTAGGCGTCGAGTATTTCGATTGCGAGCTACCGCGGGTCCGGCGGGCCATGGAAGACCCGGAAGCTTTTCTGCAAGGGCTGCGCGGCAAACGGGTAGTCCTCGACGAAGTACATCGTCTGCCCAATCCTTCTGAGCTGCTCAAGATCGCCGCCGACCACTTTCCGACCGTCCGCATCCTGGCTACCGGCTCCTCGACGCTCGGCGCGAGCAGCCACTTTCGTGACACGCTCGCCGGGCGCAAGACCGAACTGTGGCTCACCCCGATGATCGAGGCAGATCTGGCCGACTTTGGCGAGACCGATCTCCCGCATCGTCTGCTGCATGGCGGCCTCCCGCCATTTTTCCTATCGGAGGCGCTGCCCGAACGCGATTTCCAGGAATGGATGGATGCGTACTGGGCCAAGGACATCCAGGAACTGTTCCGACTCGAGCGCCGCGCTTCCTTCCAGCGCTTCGTGGAACTGCTCATGGCCCAGAGCGGCGGGATTTTCGAGGCGACCAGATTCGCCGCGCCGTGCGAAGTCAGTCGCACCACCATCACAAACTATCTCGCCGTACTTGAAGCCACCTCCGTGGCCCTGGTGCTCCGACCGTTCAGTTCACGCCGCAGCAACGAGATCATTGCCGCTCCCAAGGTCTATGGATTTGACACAGGCTTCGTCTGCGTCTATCGAGGCTGGACCAGCCTGCGGCCCGACGACCTCGGGCAACTTTGGGAACACTACGCCCTCAACGAACTAACCGCGCACCTACAGACCGCCAGCATGCGCTACTGGCGCGACAAGCAAGGTCACGAAGTGGACTTGATCTGGGCGCCGCGCGGGAAGAGCCCAACGGCTATCGAATGCAAATGGTCCGCTCGTGATTTCAATCCCGCGAACCTGCTGGTCTTCGCCCGCGCCTATCCCAAGGCTACACTGCTGGTGACGACCCCAGACGCCCGACCGGCTTTCACCCGCAACTACAGCGGTATCGAAGTGCAATTCCTGCCCCTCGATCGCCTCGTCGCACACCTCGCAGGCAAGTGAACCGAAAGAGGGAACTATTGTCCGGTTCGACTTCGCGTGGGACGCCGGCATGTTCGTCGTTCGAGGGGCGAGCGTCAGTCACCAGCCACTCGAGGAAGAGCAGCAGCGAACTATGTCCGCTGTCGTTTGAATTCACTTGCGGATTAGGCTTTCGCAACCCGGGCGGTGTACAT
>JANNRD010000188.1:0-3414 GCA_031401095.1 Acidobacteriota bacterium | reverse complement strand
GTTTCCCCTGAAGAGTTGCGGCGGTATCTCGCCAAGGTGATCATGCGCCCAGGCAAACAAGGCGTGCCCGACGCCCTGATATGACAATCACACCCAATCTGCGCTTCGATCATTACGAAATCATCGGCCCGCTCGGTGCGGGCGGGATGGGCGAGGTCTACCACGCCCGCGATACACGACTCAACCGCGAAGTCGCCATCAAAGTCATGGCCAGGGCGGCAAGCGACAAAGCCAGAGGAAGAAAGGCGCTCGGCCGCTTCATCGGTGAGACGTCCATTTTCGGGGCCTCCAGAATGAGTTGCGAGTCACGACCCGACTGCCCCCGGTTGCTCCGCGGGGCCCAGGGCTACCAGTGAGCGACCAACGCGTAATCGGCGAAGAGCCCGGGCAGCGCCGCCCGTGACAGCAGATGTATGCCCGTCACCAGATCTCCGGGCTCGATCCCACGGTCGGCGAGGTCCTCTGCGACGACGTAGACGGGAATCTTCCGCTGCTCGATCAGGTCCAGGACGTCGCGATCCATCTTCGGAGCCTGGGTCTGCTTCCACTCGCCGACAGTAAGGCCCGGGACGCCCTGGCCGACGACCGCGTAGTTCACTGCGTTGCCGCGCAGCACCACGGTGTGATCCGCACCCGCGCCCTGCATTGCGGCCAGCAGCCAGAGGATGGTGTCATCCTGCTCTTCCATCACAGCCCGATAGGCCGACTCTACGATGTTCAGTGTCTTCTTGGCCACGGGATCACCTCACTTGGTTGGGATGACGAGAACGTTGTCCGACGCCTCGACGAAGGCGTGGAAGTCGGCTGGCGAGCCGCGCCGTGTGCCGGGCACGAATTCGTTGACGCCGCGTTCGTCGACGCACATGCCACAGTTTACCCAGTCCACCTTGCCGCCGTTCTTCTCTGCTTCGGCGAGCAGTGCGGCGACCTGGTCCTTCGTGGTGGGGTGGTTCTCCTCAGCCACATTCCTGCCGTGCACTGGGTTTGCGTGCGGTGTCTGGCGCGCGAACGCCAGGCCCGCGGCCCCCTCGTAGGCGAAGACGTTCAGGTGGTAACCTCGCCGGGCGGCGACATCGAGGATGCGAAACGCCGTGGTCGAGTTCTCCGACTCGTAGGGAGGATCCATGAGCGCGATGGTCAGTGTCTTCCTGGACATGCTTTGTCTCCTAGTGCCAAAGGACTTTGTGGCCGGCCGCGAGGTGGTCCACGACCACGTCGATTGGGGCCGCGGCGACACCATCGGCCAACTTGACGATGCCGCGCTCCTGCAGCGAGAAGTCATCCGCGAGCACCGTCACCCCGCTCCGCGCCAGCGCGCTGAGCGCGGCAGAGTGCGCCGATGGGCGCGCAGACAGCACCCCGTTCTGGGCCAGGAACAGCGTCACTTGGTTACCGCAATCGACCAACCCCCTGGCCAGGTCATAGTAGTAGCCGACGTCGTTAAACTCGAACGGATCGCGCGACTCGATTAGCAGGTACTGAGTCATCTACGGATCCTCCTTTTCTGCAGTGTAACGCAGGCACAGCGTGCGTGGCCAGCCCAAGCTCCTTCATTCATTCCGAAGAGAGCCGTTTGCATGCCAACAAGCGCGCCGGATAAACTGCGCGTGAGCATGACCTTCGAAGAGACCACCAAACTGATTGCGAGTTCATCGCGTATTGTCGGATTCACCGGCGCCGGCATATCGACGGAGTCCGGGATACCTGATTTCCGGAGTCCGAACGGCGTCTGGGCCAGCAACCGCGTGATAGAGTATGGTGAGTTTCTTACCAGCCGCACTGGCCGCATCGAGTATCGGCGGCAGAAGGTCGTGATGTGGCCCGGGATGCGCGACGCGATCCCGAACGCCGGCCATCGGACTTTCGTGGAGCTCGAGAGGCAGGGGCGTCTACACGCCATGATCACACAGAACATCGACGGACTCCATCAACGTGCCGGAAACTCCAACGTCATCGAACTGCATGGCACGACCGTTGAAGTGGGATGCCTGACTTGTGGCGAACGCATTTCGATGGATGAGGCTGTGGCACGAGTGCAAGCGAGCGATGTTGCGCCCGAGTGCGAAGCCTGCGGCGGGTTGCTAAAACCGGCGACGATATCCTTCGGACAGTCGATGCCGGCGCAAGAAATGAAGGCTGCGGTGGAGGCGAGTTGTGAATGCGATGTGTTTCTGGCTGTTGGCTCGTCCCTGGTTGTCTACGAAGCAGCGTCGTTGCCGGATTTGGCGAGACAGAATGGTGCAGCACTTGTCATCGTAAACCGCACACCGACCCCACTAGATGAGACTGCCGATCTGGTAGTGAACGAAGAGATCGGAACGGCGCTACCACGGCTCCTTGGGTGCTGAGTCATCCGAGGTCGGGAGCAGTCCCCGTGACAGCCCTCTTGCGGCCTGAGGTTTGGGCACAGGAAGTTCGCTCCGGTCAAACGGTGACGGGTATGCCTCGGCCACCGGGAACACGTCTCGGTCGAGGAAGAAGTGACTCTAGCTCTGGGAACGAAGCTCGGCCCCTGCGACATCGTCGCGCCTCTCGGCGCGGGCGGGATGGGCGAAGTGTATCGCGCGAACGATACCAAGCTTCGGCGGGGGTCGCGATTGCGGTGCTGTCATCCGAGGTCGCGATGGACGCCGAGACTTAGTCGATTCGCATAATCCGCGGAGACGAACATGAGAAAAACATTGTCGTTCTTATTTGCTGTTGCTCTCGCCACCGCCACAGTGTTGCCGCAGCAGCGCAGTTCGGAGAGAGAAGTGCTGATCGCACGGGCAAAATTGCTGGAAATCAACACGCCGTATGTCCCGCCGCCTGGGGACGCTCTGGAACACCACACGTCCGGGTTCGCCAAGATCATGTGTTCGGCCGTGTTCATGACGGGGCTCGCACCGGACTTTGCTGCTGAGAACGTCGGATACTTTACGAGCCCATACGCGGAGCGCGCAAGGGTAGCGAGGCCCGTCATCGATCGCATCAACAAAGCCGTTCACATCACATTGCCAAACGGTGTGACTCGCACCGCCAAGTATCTCGGGAGCCAGGGGTGCGTCACGTTGCCAGCGGGCCAGAGCTCTCCGTTCTTCAAGCCGACTACCGTCAAAGGCCGACTCCCAGACGCCTCGACACAACGATGGCCGATGGGTGATCTCCTACCCAACGCCCCACTGCCAAGAGAGATTGATGGAGCCAAGGTCAAAGCCGCTTTGGACGCCGCGTTCGAGCCAGCCGCAGGAATGACAGCGGCATTCGTCGTGACATGGAAGGGACGGATCATCGGTGAGCGGTATGCCGACGGCATTACGGCAAGAACACCGCTCGAGAGCTGGTCAATGGGCAAGAGTCTGACGGCCACCCTCATGGGTGTGCTCATCAAACAGGCCGTCTACGACTTGTCACAGCCGGCCCCGATTCCTGAGT